>JBKJNS010000380.1:0-7976 GCA_046593455.1 Chitinophagales bacterium
CTGATCTTAATCAGCTTAAACAGGTTCTTATAAATAAGAAGGGATATATTGCTATCGAAATCCCGATAACCCTTTTTAACCAATTCAATTCAAGTTTAATTCTCAAGCCCAAACGAATAAAAGTATTGAGTAGGATCATTCGGGTATCTTCCTTCAATAGCAATATATCCCTTCTTATTTATAAGAACCTGTTTAAGCTGATTAAGATCAGCAACCTGCTTATTATCAATTTTTGTAATCACAAACCCCTCTCTTATTCTCACGTTCTTGCTTAAAGCACCGTCCCGCAACTTAACAATCTTCACACCGCCCGCTATTCCCATCTGTTTCTTCTCACTTGCAGAAAGATCTGTAAACTCAGCACCCAATGCCTCAACCACACTCGTTTCTTCTTTCTTTACTACCGAAGTATTGCCCTCTTTATTTTTAAGAGTAGCATCAGAAACCTTTTCTTTTCCATCTCTCTGGTAAGTAACCGAAATTTTATCACCCGGATGAAAGCGTGAAACCTGCTCCTGCAACTCGGGCGAAGTATTAACAGTAATGCCATTAATTTTAGTAATCACATCGCCCGATTTTAGGCCAGCCAGTTCAGCAGCACTTCCTTCATTTACCGAATCAACATAAACACCATTGATGTCGCTTAACTTTTTGTCTTTGGCAAGCTCATCAGTCACTGTTGCAATTTGAACACCCAAATAACCACGCTGCACTATTCCAAATTTCATTAAGTCATTAACAACCTTGCTTACAATATTTACCGGTACAGCAAAAGAGTAACCCGAAAAAGAACCTGTACGAGTTGCAATTGCCGAGTTAATCCCAATCAACACACCTTCGGTATTTACCAAAGCCCCACCGCTGTTACCCGGGTTCACTGCCGCATCAGTTTGTATAAAAGATTCAACAGCATCATTGGCGCCGCCATTTCTGCTGCCAATAATATTAATGTTCCTTCCTTTTGCACTCACAATACCTGCAGTCACAGTTGATTCAAGATTGAAAGGATTGCCTACAGCAACTACCCATTGACCAACCTCAACCGAATCAGAATTTCCAAATCGAATAAAAGGCATATTGCTCTCTTCAATTTTTATTAAAGCAATATCAGTTGAAGGATCGGTGCCGATTACTTGGGCTTCATAACTTTTTTTATTGGCAAGAATCACCAGAATTTTATCGCCTCCTTCAATCACGTGATTATTCGTAACAATGTAACCATCATCAGAAATTATTACGCCCGAACCCGAAGATTCCTGCGCTTGACCTTGCCCAAAAGGATTCGAATACTGATCGCCAAAAAAATCTTTGAACGGATCATATTGATTTCTTGAAGTCTGGCGAGGAGCATAAGTAGTTTTAATATGAACCACACCTTGCGTAGTCATTTTTGCCGCATACCTAAAATCAAATCCAACAGGAGCATTTGCCGAAGGCGCATAACTTACTTGTGCAAAATTTGCAGCTTGCTTTTGCTCAAATGAAAGCGGCTGATCATTATAAAAGAATTTAATTGTTGCAAGTGTGGCAAGCGTACTCACAATTGCAACCATTGCCGTAACTCCGAATTTTTTGATGTCCATAAGTTTGATTTAAATTTTATTTTAAATTATTTTTAAATAACATGCCATTAAAAACGTAAGCGCATGGAGTAAATTATTGTTTCGATAAAAGAGTTTGTTTTATTTGAAATATATAGTTCGATAAACGTGTTTAGCAAAATGAAGTTCACATTGATTGAATACAAAATTACGCCACGATTAACTTTTGCGAAAAACCATATTCCGTTTAACCAAAGTTTAACAACGAAATTATTTTGTGAAAACAATCTTGCCAAATCAAACTAATTTTGTGTCACAATAGTTGAAGAAATGTCAGTTGCATTTGAAAAATATCACGGCGCAGGAAACGATTTTGTGATGATTGATGATCGTGATGCTGTATTTAATTTTAGCAAAGAACAGATAGCGCAAATCTGCCATCGCCGATATGGCATCGGTGCCGATGGTTTAATTCTTCTAAGGAGGAAAGAAGGTTTTGATTTCGAAATGCTTTACTACAACGCTGATGGAGGAATTGGAAGCATGTGCGGCAATGGCGGCAGATGTGCTGCAATGTTCGCGAGGAAACACGGCATCAATAAAGAAGAAATGAACTTTAATACTTTCGATGGTGCGCATCACGCACTGTTAGTCAATAATGAAATTATTAAACTCTCAATGGCCGCAGTGAGTGAGACAGAAAATTTCCAAAATGATTTCGTACTAAATACCGGCTCGCCTCATTATGTAAAATTCGTTGATGATGTTGACGCAATTGATGTTGTTGGGGAAGGAAGAAACATCAGATACAGCGAAAAATTTATTGCTGAAGGAATCAATGTAAATTTTGCTGCAATTAAAAATGATCTAATCCAAATGCGCACCTATGAAAGAGGCGTAGAAGATGAAACACTGAGCTGCGGAACAGGTACGGTTGCAGTTGCCATAGCTGTCTCCATTAAATTAAACAACAAGTCAGTAAACCAGGAATTCAAATTGAAAGCACCAGGCGGAAATTTGAAAGTTTATTTTACAAGAAGAGAAGATCGTTTTGAAGAAGTTTGGTTAGAAGGACCTGTTAAGCATGTATATAGCGGCAGCTTTCATTTCTCGCAATAAATTTTTATAAGTGTAATTTAAAATTTGAGCATAGTATTTGCAAAACTGAAATCATCTGTTATTAGATGTTTGATTATGCAATACTCTTCGATATTCAAGGCTTCACTTTTGATTCTAATTATCAATTTAACTTATATTAATGTTAATGCTCAAATTAACTTGTTACCAAGTATTGGCATTGACTTTCTTCCTGCAGATAACGATTCAGTTTGCGATATTCCCTTAAGACTGGATTATGATTTTGATAATGCTGGCTTTGTAGTTAGCGATGCAGTTCCCGATTTAAATCTATTTGATTTAAATGGAGATTCACTGAATCTTAAGACCGCTCTTGAAACCGGCAAACCGGTTTTGTTAATCACATGCAGTTTCACTTGTCCTGTATTTAGGGATCAGTTACCGCAAATCAATGCATTGCAAACTCAATTTGGAAACGATGTTTTAATATATTTGATCTATACAGTTGAAGCGCATCCTAATGTTGACATTAGCCCATACTATGGTTTTGTGAATACAACTGAAAGAAACATTGAAGCCAATATTTTATATGAGCAGCCTAAAACTTATGGCGATCGCAAGCAGATAGTTGCTGATATGCTTGACAGTTTAGTTGTTAAAGTGCCAGTTCTTATTGACGGACCATGCAATAATTTTTGGGTCAACTTTGAATGCGGACCTAATACTGCTTACTTGTTACGCACTGATGGCGTAATTTTTTCAAAGCACGGATGGTTTAATCAGGATCCGCATGACATGACAAATGATATCAATAAACTGCTTGGGATAGATACAGGAAATACCGGAAATACTTACACAGGCAATTTTAAATTTGAACTAAGTGATGATAGCGTGCAATATGTTCAGCCCGGCGCTATCACATACATACATGGCAACCTTACAAACTTGAGTAAGACCGACGGAGTTTCAATTCAAATAGTAAAACATAATGCAATATTGTCAGAAGGTTGGAGTACATCCATCTGTACCGATGTTTGTTATTCACCAATGCAGGATTCAGTAAACTATTTTATTGATGCAAATTCAACCTCACCTGTGAGTATAGATTTTTATACAGGAGATATTCCTGACAGCGGCTCCATCTTAATACGATTTACCAATTCAACGCTTTCAACAGAATCATTTAGTCAGAATTTTAAAGTGTATACCACACCTCCACCTGAAACAGTTTCAACTTCTCTGAATTTTTATCCTAACCCAACAAATGGGTATTTGAAAGTTGTGTTAGCAAACGCTGATTTGGAAAAAGATGAATTGCAATTGTTTGATGAGAGTGGAAGAATTTTTTTCAGTCAAAGAATAACCTCACCCGATTTTATTCTTGATTTATCGAAATATACTGCGGGTATTTATTTCATGAGGGTCGGAAGTGTGACAGAAAAAATTGTGAAGTTTTAATTTTTACAACTCAATTTTATTCCCTCTCAAAAATTCTTCAGTCACCATTTTCTTTTTTCCTTCTAACTGAAGTTCATTCACATCAATCCAGCCATCAACGCAGGCAAATCGCAGAAAAGTTTTCCCATCACTAAAAATATCACCTGATTTTTTTTGATGTGCTTCAATAATTTTTTTGGAACGGAAGATTTTTAAATTCTTACCCTGCAATAAGGTGAAAGCAGCGGGATAAGGTGACAAGCCGCGAATGAGGTTATAAATTTCATCTGCACTTTTTTCCCAATTGATTTTGCAATTGGTGGTAAAAAGTTTTGGTGCAGTCTTAAATGAAGGAGTAAGCAGCTGATCGTGTTCAGTAAAAGTTTTTTCATCGATCGATTGTACAGTTTTTAAAACCAAGGCAGCACCAAGGGTTTTTAATTCATCATGCAATTCACCTGCAGTTTCATCATCACGAATATTTATTTTTTCCTGAAATAAAATTTTACCTGTATCAATTTCCTGATTGATAAAAAAAGTTGTGGCACCTGTTTCTTTTTCTCCATTCATGATGGCCCAATTAATCGGCGCTGCTCCGCGATATTGGGGAAGCAGTGAAGCATGAAGATTAAAAGTTCCAAGAGGTGGCAATTGCCAAACCACTTCAGGTAATTTTCTAAATGCAACCACAACTGCGAGATCGGGCCGCAAAGATTTTAGTTCAGCAATAAAATTTTCATTCTTTAGTTTTTCTGGTTGCAAAACATTAAGGCCTTTTTCAATTGCAAATTTTTTAACTGCTGATTGCTGCAACTGCAATCCTCTGCCTGCGGGTTTATCGGGCGCAGTGATTACGCCAACAATATTGAATCCGCTCTTCCACAAAATTTCTAATGAAGGAACGGCAAACTCCGGTGTGCCCATAAAAATTATTCTAAGATTGTTCATTACATTTTTTGCTTAATGATTCTCTGATTTTTAACCACTGAGATCACTGAGTTTTATTTCACAGAGATAGAAAAGTTTTTGCTCCGTGTACTCTGTGAACCTTTTCTCTGTGCGCTCTGTGGTAAATTATTTTTCAACACAGAGATCACTGAGTTTTATTTCACAGAGTTAAAAGAATTTTCTTAGTGTACTCTGTGAACTTTTTCTCTGTGCACTCTGTGGTAATTTTTTTTAAACCTCATCTTATTCAAAATCCACATACAACAAATACTTTTTCCTGATCACCTTAAATGCCGAAAGTTTCGGTTCCCAACTGCGGCGAATTTCTGTTTCTGTTTTTTGATTCACAATTTGTTTTCTCAACTCATCAGTTCCTGCAAGCAAATCAAAATAGTTGGTAAAGAATTTTTCCTGATCCGGGTAGCTGCTATAAAATTTTTGCAGCCATAGCAAACTTATTTTTTTATTCTCTTCAAAGAAACCATAATTCAAACCTGAGAGATCGAAGCCGTTACATTTTGTGTCTTTGTATGGCGGCTCGGTTGCGCCACTCATACTTTTTGGAGTAAAGGAAATAGTTGTCTTCTCACAATCGGGATAACCAATGAGCATAAATGGTTTATCAGTTCCACGGCCAACACTCACTATTGTTCCTTCAAACAAACAAACAGAAGGATACAAATAAATCGCAGTCATCGATCTTAAATTGGGAGATGGGTTTACAGGCAATTGATACAAAGTGTTGTGTGTGTAATTGAGGCAACTAACTATTTTTAGTTTGCATTGAATACCATTTTGCAACCACTTTTCTCCATTGAGCATTTGCGCATATTCCCCTGCCGACATTCCGTAAACAATGGGAATGGGATCAATACCAACAAAAGATTTAAATGCAGAATCGAGAACAGGGCCATCAACATAAAATCCATTTGGGTTGGGTCTGTCAAGCAGCAGCAACTCAACATTATTTTCGGCACATGCTTCCATTACATAATGCAAAGTGCTGATGTAAGTGTAGAAGCGCACACCCACATCTTGTATATCATACACCACCACATCAATGTCTTTCAGATTTTCTGCCGAAGGTTTTTTTTCTTTTCCATACAATGAAATTAAAGGCACTCCGGTTTTTGCATCCACTCCATTTGCAATTTCTTTTCCGGCATCATCAGTTCCGCGGAAGCCATGTTCGGGTGCAAATATCTTTTTGATCTTAATTCCTGAATGCAATAATGAATCAGCCAAATGAGTTTTACCGATCATTGAAGTTTGATTCACTACAAGCGCAACATTTTTCCCTGCTAAATAATTATAATACTCAACCGTTCTCTCAGCACCCACTACTACAGCAGGAGTAAAAATATTCATAGCAACTTCCTGCGCTTCACTTTTCATGAAAAGAAAAATTAAGGCAGTGAGTATTGGGCAATTACGGAAAATGTTCCGAAGGAATCCCTTAGGAAAAAATGAAATTTTGGTTTGCATACTTTTATCGCAGCGAAGGTAAAGAGTTTTGAGCCTTTGGTTGCCGGTTGTTAGTTGTCTGTTGTTAGAGCAACAAGCAACCCACAACTAACAACCATCAACTGACAACCGGCAACTAACAACAGACAACTAAAAATGAATCTTGAATTCTTCATCTCACAGCGCCTTGCATTCAGCAGCAAAAAATCATTCTCGCAATTTATTGTGAGGGTGGCAATGGTTGCTGTGGCATTGAGTGTTGCAGTGATGATAGTTGCCGGCGCTGTGGTGAATGGTTTTCAAAAAGAAATCAGCGAAAAAGTTTTTGGTTTCTGGGGGCACATCATCATACGCACTTATGAGCAAAGTGCATCTTATGGCGAAGAACCGATTGAGCGTGATCAAAAGTTTTACCCTTCACTTAATACGGTTAAAGGTGTAAAACACATTCAGGTTTTTGCAACCAAGGCAGGCATTATTAAAACACAAACTGAAATTGAAGGGATTGTGCTGCGTGGTATTGGAAAAGATTTTGACTGGAGCTTTTTGAAAAAATATGTGGTGGAAGGAAATATTTTTCAGCCGGGCGATTCCACTTCAAAAAATAAAATCATCATTTCAAAAACAACTGCCGACAGACTCAATCTGCAAGTTGAGGATGATGTGCTTGTGTATTTTGTACAAGACCCAATGCGATATCGCAAGCTAAAAATCACAGGCATTTACAAAACAGGATTAGATGAATATGACCGCCTCTATGCATTGGTTGATATTGCTATGCTGCAGCGTTTGAATAGTTGGAATGAAGATGAAGTGGGAGGCTTTGAAGTTTACATCAATGATGTTCGACAATTAGATAAAATGGGAGTGCAAATCAATGAAAATTATTTACCCGAAAAATTGCAGGCCAAGACGATGAAGGAAATTAATCCCAACCTTTTCGATTGGCTTGATCTGCAAAACACCAATGAAGTTGTAATTATTGTACTCATGATTTTAGTTGCCATCATTAACATGACGACCGTACTTTTGATTTTAATTCTCGAGCGCACTAACATGATCGGCATATTAAAATCTATAGGAGGTTCAAACTGGATGATCAGAAAAATATTTTTGTACCAGGCAGTTTACATTACCGTACTTGGATTGCTTGCTGGAAATGTTATTGGAATAGGAATTAGTTTGCTGCAGAAATATTTTCACATTATAAAACTCGATGAGCAATCATATTATGTTTCTGTTGCTCCTGTATTGATCGATCCTACTTACATCATGCTCATCAACATTGGAACGCTCGTGGTTTGTTTGGTCACACTCATTATTCCTTCCTATTTGGTTTCAAGAATTTCACCGGTGAAGGCGATCAGGTTTGAGTGAGAGAAAAATCTAATTGATTATTTGCTGTCAGGACAAGCACCATCAGTCCAATGCAAAACGCCGTGATGTTCCGCTTCACATTTATTTGAATAAGTTTTTCCATCGCAACCGCAAACAGGCATGTATTCACGA
>JBKJNS010000509.1:0-3312 GCA_046593455.1 Chitinophagales bacterium
TTTTTTTTCATAAATAATTGTGTTTTTAAAACTCTTTTTGTCATCGTAATAGTACAACATTTCCTTTTACAAAGTATTCCCTTCCTGTTGTGCCCGACTTACCTTGCAGGTAGTAAACATAAGTTCCCATTTCCGAATCCACACCATCATGTTTTCCATCCCACCCTCGAGAAATGTCAGATGTTGTATACACAACCTGACCCCATCTGTTAAAAACCATAAAAAATTCTGCTTCAAAAATACCCTGAACAATTGGAAGAAATAAATCATTTGTTCCGTCACCATTCGGTGTAAATGCATTCGGAACAATTACTAAAGGATCAACAACAACTTCAATTTTTACAGTGTCGATTAATTTACATCCTTCATCCGTGGTTACATAAATTATATAAGTTATAGATTCGGTTGGAGTAACTATCGGATTTGAAATATGTGAATCACTTAAGTAAGTTGACGGAACCCAATCGTAAGTTTCACCTTCGATGCAATATAATTTTGCACTTGTTCCAAGATACATAATAGTATCAGGTGTAGAAAATAATGGTGATGGAATAATAACTGTTACTAAAAGTGAGTCAAGAATTATTACAGGGCAACTGCTGCTATCGCTTGCTGCAAGATGATATTCTGTGGTAAAAGAAGGGAAAGCAATTGGCGCAGCAATATTTGCATCGGTTAAACTTATTGCGGGGCTCCACAAATATTCTGTTCCGCAACATGCATCAATTAATATTGAATCACCAATGCAAATTTGTCTGTCGGGTCCTGCTGAAATATTTGGTATCGGTTTTATTTCTACATTAACTGTTGTGCTATCGAAACAAGATCCAATATTTGTTGAAAGCGTATAGGTAACACTCGAAGATGGTGTTGCAATTGGATTTGCAATTAAATTATTTGAAAGATAAAATTGTGGACTCCAGAAATAATTCCATCCACCAGATGAAAATAATTGAACACTTTCTCCGGGGCATAATGTTGTATCGGGTCCGGCTGTTGCAATGATTGAATTAATTACATCAACTACTATTGTGTCTTTATCAAAACATCCCCATTGATTTTCTACAGTAAGAACATAAGAAGTGCTTATATCGGGGCTTGCAAATGGATTTTGTGCAGTGTCAACACTAAGGCCATAATCAGGTGCCCACAAATAATTTCCAATACCACTTCCAAAAAGTTGAATTGTATCTAAATAACAAATGGTTGTATCGGAATACGCTACTGCAACAGGATTGGGATAAATTGTAATGAGTGTTGTAACTGTATCCACACAACCTAAAGTATTTCCAACGATAAGCGTAATTAAAAAAGTACCTGTGCTATCGAAAGTAAAAACAGGATTCTGATCATTTGAGAATCCCAAATTTGCGAATATCCAATTCCACGAATTGATGGTTCCGTAAGTTGAAAAAGTTGAATCGGTAAATTGAAGTGGTACTCCCTGACAACCATTCACACCAATAATTCCTCCGCTAAAAGTAGGATATACGTAAACCTGCATCACTGCGGTATCACCACAAAATGTTCCCGGGTTTGCATAGAGTGTAACTGTATAAACTCCGGTATCTGCATAGGTATAACTTGGATTAAATAACGATGATGTATCAGATGTAATTCCAGGAACTCCAAAGTCCCATAGAAAAGTTGTTGCTCCTGTACTGTAATTAGGAAAACTAAAGGTGAGCGCATCGCAACCGTTTAACACTGATGGAATTGCTGCAATTGCAGGCAGCGTACACTGTGTAACATTAAATTGAAAATCTCTTTTATGATCTGAAATAAAGACTCCGTTCCTGTATTCCTTAACCGAAACACCAACAACAAATTGCCCGACTGAGGCAGGAGTTACTGTAAGTAAACCGGTTTGTTGATCAATCGCCATTGGTGGGTTTCCTCCCATTGGATCTATTGATGTATAAGGGCTAAGAAAAGATAAAAAACTATATGGATCGGGAGGAAAAGGATATGGGTTAAATGAAGTTGCGCCATAGTATGGATTGCAAAGTGAATACACCATTGAATCCCCATCAGGATCAATTGCCGAGTGATCAAATACAAATGGCTCATCAACACAAATAACAGTTGGCGGAAAATTTATATAGTATGGGCTACTGTTGCAGGTTACAATATTTGACGGCGGAATAGTAGCTTCATAAGTTCCTCCTGTGTTTGGCGGATCAACAATATTCACAATTGAGTAGTTGCGGCAACAACGCTGATAAATCATTCTGTATCCGAGAGCATTTGGAGGTAGATGAACTGTCCACGTAAAAATTGCTTCTTCTACACATATATCGGGAGGAACAATTAAGCATGGGTTATTCGCATCATTCGGCAAAGTATCAGACCCTGTAAATGGAATCGGCAGGTAGGTATAGTAGTTAGTATTATTTCCTTCGTAAATAAATACGTTTGTTGGATTATCATAAGGTGCAATTCCATTGTAGCAATCTCTGTAAACTTTTAAAGTAACAAGATAGTCATCGTTGCCAAGGCATTTATAGTAAATCTCGCCGCCAACAATATGTGTTGCCTTCAATTCTTTTGGAAGAAAAAGAATTGACAGTATAAATAAAAACGCAAAAATTCTATTGGTAGTTTTCATTCCATTTTACAGATGGAAAAGTAAGTAAACTTTCATTTCAGTTTATTTAGCAACAACAATTTTACGAACCATTGAAGTTGAATTGGTCTCGAATTGGAATAAATATACTCCTAACAAAATTCCATTTAAATTTATCTGTATGGTTTTGTCATTGAACAATTCACGTTCAAAAATTTCATTTCCTAATAAGTCAAGCAGCGAAAGGTGAATGCTTTCACTTGCATGGGCATCATCAATTTGAACATTTACAAATGAAGTTGCCGGATTTGGAAAAATGCTAATGGCTTTTTCTAATTCTTGATGAGCATATTCGACACCAGTGATCTTGCTATCAAAAAAATTAACTCCTCCCCTGTAATTTCCAACAAGTAAATCAATTTTATTATCACCATTTACATCGGCACCAAAAACACTTGAGCGCGATCCGGCCTTAATTCCGTTAAACAAACTATCAACGAGTGTAAATGTTCCTGTAAGATTATTGTCGATGTTTGAATATTTAAAAATTGTTCCTCTTTCGCTTCCAACAAAAAGCTGGTAGCCGTTGCCATCATTTTCATCGAACAAAAATGGAATTGAATATCCTGTGAGATAGCCGGCCTGGTTAACTTTTACTGCACCGAAAGAAGTTGTTTGCAAAACAAAAGTTGCATCGGTAGATATGCCGGTATTTAAATAATAATTTATGTTGCCGCTGGATTCTC
>JBKJNS010000032.1:0-8157 GCA_046593455.1 Chitinophagales bacterium
AACAAACTTTTCCAAAGTTTTAAACTTTGGAAAAGTTAATAGTAAATGCAAAATCGAAATTCAGAAACCATTAAAGTGAAAGGTGAAAGAACAGAAATCCGAAATCAGAAATCCGAATTCCGAAATCTACCATGTTCCGGTTTTGTTGAGTGAATCAATTGAAGGGTTAAAAATAAAAAATGGTGGTGTGTATGTAGATGCAACGTATGGCGGCGGAGGACATGCAAAAACGATTCTTGAAAAATTAGGCGAAGGAAAATTATTCGCCTTCGATCAGGATGCAGATGCAGTGAAAAATATAATTGATGATGAGCGGTTGCTTTTTGTAAATCAAAATTTCAGACAACTAAAAAAAATGCTGAGGGTAAATGGAATCAATGAGGTAGATGGAATTCTCGCCGACCTCGGCGTGTCATCACATCAAATTGATGAAGCATCCCGTGGCTTTGCACACCGCTTCGATGCACAGTTAGATATGCGCATGGATCAACATGCAAGTAAAACTGCACATGATGTAATCAACAGATACAATGCTGTTGAATTGCAGAGAGTGTTTGGTGAGTATGGCGAAGTGCGGAATGCTAAAACACTGGCGATAAAAATTGAGGCAGCAAAATTTGAAAAACCAATTCAGAGTATTGAAGAATTTATTTCTGTGATTTCTACCTGCATTATAGGAAACAGAAACAGGTACCTCTCACAAGTGTTTCAGGCATTGCGAATTGAAGTGAATGATGAGTTGAATGCCTTGCAGGATTTTCTGGAGCAATCAAAAACAGTTTTGAAAAAAGGCGGAAGGATGGTAGTGATCTCTTACCACTCACTCGAAGATCGGTTGGTTAAAAATTTTATAAGAAATGGAAATGCAGTAGGAGAAGATGAGAAAGATGATTTCGGAAACATCACTAAATATTTTCTTCCATTCAATAAAAAACCAATAGAAGCAAGTGAAGAAGAAATAAAATTGAATCCAAGAGCAAGAAGTGCAAAGTTGAGAATAGCAGAAAAAATTTAGATGCAGAAAATGGCAGAGCAAAAATTAAACGGAACACAAACCGGCGTGCAGCAAATGGAAGAGGAAATAAAACCTCAACGTAAATCACGCAAGAGAAACTGGCTGTATGAATCACTTGACATCAGCAAGCTCGTGCATTATGATACTGTAATCCGCAACCTGCCATTTATCTTTTTTATTGCCATCATTGGTTTTGTATACATCTGGAATTCGCACTATGCCGAGAAGAATGTTAGAGAGATCAACAGCATCGAAAAACAGTTGAACGAAAAAAGGTGGGAATACATGACGAGTAAATCGGAACTCGAATTCATAAGCAAACAATCGGAAGTAGCCACCATGGTGGCACCAACCGGATTAAAAGAATTACAGGAACCACCAAAGAAAATTGTAGTAAAAAGTAATGAGCAATAAAAAAGAAATATACTGGAGAATAGGATTAGCATATCTGATGTTGATCATCTTCAGCTTGGCTATTCTTTGGAAAGTATTCTACCTGCAAAATGTACAGGGCGCTTATTACAGATCCCTTGCCGACAGCATAACCACCAAGTACGCAACTATAGATGCTGAGCGCGGAAATATTTATTCTCATGATGGAAGATTGCTTGCAACTTCTCTTCCGCGATTTGAAATAAGAATAGATTTTAAAGCAGATGGTTTAAAGAAAGATTCATTTCGTGTGCATGTTGATTCATTAAGCATTCGGCTTGCAAATTTTTTTAAGGATAAAACTTCCAATGATTATAAAAGAATACTTGTTTCTGCCCGGCAGCGCGGTGAAAGATATTTTCTGTTGAAGAAAAATATTTCGTACACGCAATTGCTTGCACTTAAAACATTTCCAATTCTTAGAGACGGGCAGTTCAAAGGCGGATTAATAGTAGTGCAGGATAACAGAAGGGAGTATCCGTTCAAGTTGCTTGCAAAAAGAACAATCGGATATGTGCGTGATAACAATGTTCAGCCAATTGGTCTCGAAGCAAAATTCAATTATGATTTAACCGGAAAGCCGGGCAAGCGGTTAATGCAAAAAGTTTCAGGAGGTGAATTTATTCCGCTCAATGATAAGAATGAGATTGAACCTGAGAATGGAAAGGATATCATCACTACAATCGATATTAATCTTCAGGATGTTGCAGAAGATGCATTGATGAAAGCTTTGATTGCAAACAAAGCAGATCACGGGTGCTGTGTGGTGATGGATGTTAAAACCGGTGCCATTCGTGCAATGGCAAATCTTGGAAAAGAAACAAATGGTGCTTATACCGAGAAATACAATTACGCAGTGGGTGAGAGTCATGAACCCGGTTCAACATTCAAGCTGGCTTCAATGCTTGCATTGCTTGAAGACGGGTACATCAGTCTTGATGATACGGTTGATCTTGAAATGGGAGTGCATCAATACTGGACACAAACAATGCGAGATTCTGAGCACAATCCTTACAGAAGGAAAAGTGTTGTTTATGCATTTGCTCATTCATCCAATGTTGGAATTTCAAAATTGATTAATGATCATTACTACAATAATCCAGAAAAATATTTGCAGCATCTGCGCAGCTTAGGTCTCGATAAAAAATTAGGGATTGAAGTACCGGGTGAACAAAATCCATACATCAAATCCACCAGCGATAAAACGTTCACTCGTTATTCATTGCCTTGGATGTCGGTGGGTTATGAAGTAAGAGTTTCGCCACTGCAGATTCTTTCACTCTACAATGCTGTTGCAAATGGTGGAAAGGAAATGAAACCCTACCTCGTTCAATCCATTGATGAATACGGAAAACCGATAAGGCAATACGAACCGGAAGTACGCATTCAAAAAATCTGCAGTGAGAAAACACTGCATGCGCTTGAGATTCTGCTCAAAGCTGTGGCAGACAGCGGAACAGCAAAAGGCCTCAAGAGTCCTAACTACACCTTTGCTGGAAAAACCGGAACAGCGCAAATTGCTAATGAGAAAAATGGTTATGCAAATAAAATTTATCAGTCTTCATTCGTCGGCTATTTTCCTGCTGATGATCCTATTTATTCCTGCATCGTTGTAGTCAACAATCCTTCGAATGGCGATTACTACGGGGCTAAAGTTGCAGGTCCGGTTTTTAAGGAAATAGCAGATAAAGTTTTTGCTTCTGAAATTGATATTCATCCATCGCTTGCAACATTAAAAGATGATACTGCTGCAATGCCACAAGTAAAAGCTGGTTACAAAGCCGATGTGAATGCAGTGCTCACCCAATTAAATGTAAAAGAAAAAGGCTCGCAGGATGCAGCATGGTTATCGGTTGCTTCAGGAAAAAATGAAATGATGCTCGCTGCAAAAGCTACAGAAGCAGAAGCAGGTGTAGTGCCCGATGTAAAAGGAATGGGCTTGCGCAATGCATTGTACCTCCTCGAAAATTCAGGATTAAAAGTAAATGTGGTTGGAGCAGGAAGTGTTGCCTCGCAAAGTATTGCAGCAGGTACAAGAGTGAATAAAGGAGAAAGTATCAGCATCAATTTAACAATGAACTAAAAACAGAATTCAGAAAAATATTTTTTGAAAACGCTTGCCGACATATTATATAAGGTTACGCTTGTTGAAGTAAACGGATCAACCGAGACTCAAGTAAGCAGCATCAGTTTTGATTCACGTAAAGTTGAAACAGGCAGCTTATTCATTGCAACAAATGGAACCGCTGTTGATGGTCACGAGTTTATTTCTGTTGCAGAAGAGAAAGGCGCTACTGCAATTGTGTGTGAAGTGATTCCCTCCATAAAAAAACATGGAGTTACTTATGTAAAAGTTGCCGACAGTGCATTGGCATTAGCAATCATTGCAGAAAATTTTTACGATAATCCTTCTGAGAAGTTAAAAATTGTTGCAATAACAGGCACCAATGGAAAAACTACGATTGCAACATTGTTGTATCATTTGTTTGCCGGCTTGCAATACAAATGCGGATTACTTTCAACTGTAGAAAACAGAATTAACGGAAAGGTAATTCCTGCAACACACACTACACCAGATGCAATTCAGTTAAGTTCATTACTCAGTGAAATGGTGAGCAGCGGATGCACGTATTGTTTTATGGAAGCGAGCTCACATGCCATTCATCAAAAAAGAGTTGCGGCTTTAAAATTTGCAGGTGCTGTATTCACCAACATTTCTCATGATCACCTTGACTATCATAAGACATTCAAAGATTACATAGAGGCAAAGAAAAGTTTATTTGATCAGTTACCTGCTGATTCGTTTGCGATTGTAAATGCAGATGATAAGAATGGCAAAGTGATGGTTCAGAATACAAAAGCGAAAGTGTTCACCTATTCATTGCATTCAGCTTCTGATTTCAGAGCGAAAATTCTCGAGATCAATTTTAATGGAATGATTATGCAGATTGATGGCGAAGAAGTTTACTCACCGCTTGTAGGAAGTTTCAATGCATCGAACCTGCTCTCGATTTACGGCACAGCAATGATCATGGGTGAATCTAAAATTCCCGTGCTCACAGTTCTCAGCAAATTAAAACCTGCTGAAGGAAGATTTGATTACGTGCTAAGCGAACACAGCAGAATCATGGGCATTGTTGATTATGCGCATACGCCTGATGCATTAGAAAAAATGTTGACTGCGATAAAAGAAATAAGAACTGGAAATGAAAAATTAATCACAGTGGTTGGTTGTGGCGGTGATCGTGATGCAGCTAAAAGACCATTGATGGCAAGAGTGGCAAGTGAGTTAAGTGATCAGGTGATTCTTACTTCTGATAATCCAAGAAGTGAAGACCCGAATGAAATACTCAATGAAATGAAGAAAGGAGTGATGCCGCTAAAAATTTCAAGAGTGTTATCAATCGCAGATCGGCGCGAAGCAATAAGAACTGCAGTTGCAATGAGTGTTAAAGGCGACATCATTCTTCTTGCAGGTAAAGGACATGAAAAATACCAGGAGATCAATGGAGTAAAATTTCCATTCGATGATAAAAATATTTTGAGTGAAGCATTTATTCAAATGAACAAGTAAACGATGTTGTACTATTTATTCCATTATCTAAATCAGCGTTTTCACCTGCCAGGAGCGGGCTTGTTCGAATTTATTTCATTTCGTGCAGGACTCGCAATTATTATTTCGCTGCTTATTACAATAGTGTTTGGTAAATCACTTGTTCGTTACCTGCAGAAAAAACAAGTTGGAGAAACTGTTCGTGATCTTGGATTAGAAGGCCAGGTACAAAAACAAGGAACACCAACAATGGGTGGGCTTATTATTCTTTCAGCTATTCTCATTCCTGTTCTCTTTCTCGCAAGATTAAATAATGTGTATGTAATCATTATGCTCATCACAACAGTGTGGTGCGGCATCATTGGTTTTATCGATGACTATATCAAAGTTTTCAAAAAAGATAAACGCGGTCTTGCAGGAAGATTTAAAATATTTGGTCAGGTAAGTTTAGGAATCATCATTGGCTCCATACTTTATTTCAATAGTGATGTGGTTATACGCCGGCAAATTGTAAATGATGGAACAGCAGCTTCCATTGTTGCCGATTCTGCGAACGTTTCAAAAGTTGCCGCGAAATATGTTGATGCAAAACTTCCGATCACGACCATTCCATTCGTAAAAACACATGAATTCAATTATTCAAAATTGATTTCGTGGATGGGTGAAGGGTTTGAAAAATATACCTGGGTGGTTTACATTTTAGTGGTGGTGTTCATCATTACTGCAGTATCAAATGGTGCAAACATCACTGACGGAATTGATGGTTTAGCCACGGGTACCTCTGCAATTATTGGTGCAACACTTGGCGTGTTCGCTTATGTATCGGGTAACATTTTACTCGCGAATTATTTAAACATCATGTACATCCCTAACACCGGCGAGTTATTGGTTTATGCTGCTGCATTTATAGGAGCGTGCATTGGATTTCTATGGTACAATGCATATCCAGCACAGGTTTTTATGGGCGATACCGGCTCACTCGCACTCGGTGGAATTATTGCAACGCTTGCAATTGTAGTTAGAAAGGAAGCATTGATTCCTATTCTCTGTGGAATATTTCTGGTAGAAAATTTATCGGTACTCCTTCAAATGGGATACTTCAAATACACCAGAAAAAGATTTGGGGAAGGAAGAAGAATATTCAAGATGGCGCCATTGCATCACCACTATCAGAAACTGGGTTATTCAGAACCAAAGATTGTAACAAGGTTTTGGATCGTGGGAATTATGCTGGCGATTTTAACACTTGTGACATTGAAAATAAGGTAGGTAATGGAAAATTGTTCCGAAGGAATCCCTTGGGAAAAGTGGAAAATTGAAAATAGAAAAATGTTCCGAAGGAATTTTTGGGAAAAATGGAAAACTGAAATGAAAAGTGAATGATTGAAAATGCTTTGCGAAGAGTGGAATTAGATGGTAAATGATGAATGATGTGAAGTGAATGGGTTGATTAAAAATATAAAGTCACGCAACTTGAAATTTAAAAACCATCCCGAGTAAACGGGACACACCATGAATACAACATCACAAAATCAAATTTCAATGCTCACATCGAGCGAACAAGAAATTGTATTAAAGAGAATTGAGAAGACGATGAAGAAGTGGAAACGCAAACAATTGAAAGAGTCGAAGAAAAATTTCTGGAAAAGTATTTCAGGTTTTGACATAGGCACTCAGGCAACGGGTTAAAAATTGAATTAGTAAAAAGAAGAATAGGCAATGTCAAAAATCATCATCCTTGGGGCAGCAGAAAGCGGAGTGGGCGCAGCTGTGCTTGCACAAAAGCAAGGGTTTGATGTTTTTGTTTCTGATAAAGGAAAAATTAAAGAAGAGTTTAAAAAAGTTTTAACGGAAAAGAAAATTTCATTCGAAGAAAATCAGCATACCGAATCAATTATTCTTTCGGGTAATGAAATAATAAAAAGCCCGGGAATTCCTGAGAAAGCACCGATCATTAAATTGATTCGTGCTAAAAATATTTCCATCATTTCTGAAATTGAATTTGCATCGCGTTATACAAAATCACCAATTGTTGCCATCACCGGCAGCAACGGAAAATCAACTACCACTTCACTCATTCATCACATTTTTATTAAAGCAGGATTAGATGCTGCGCTGGTAGGCAACATCGGAAAAAGTTTTGCGAAGCAAGTGGCAGAACGCGATGCAGCTTATTACATCGCGGAGATCAGCAGTTTTCAATTAGATGATTGCTATCAGTTTAAACCACATGTAGCAGTACTCACAAACCTTTCGATCAACCACCTTGATCGCTACGAATACAATTTTGATTTGTATGCCGATGCAAAATTCCGCATTGCACAAAACCAAACTGCCGATGATTATTTCATATGGAGCCATGATGATGAAGAAACAAAGCGCGCATTGTTGCGCCATCAATTCCATTCACAAAAAATTTCATTCTCACAAAAAGAAAAACTCACTCGCGGTGCATACCTCGATGGAGATCAAATCAATTTCATTTCACCTAATCAAACCCTAACTATGAGTTTACTTGAACTTGGATTACGCGGAAAGCACAATGTGTACAATTCAATGGCTGCTGCAATTGTTGCCAACACATTTGATATTCGTAAGGAAGTAATACGCGATGCACTTTCTGATTTTGCTTCACTCGAGCATCGTCTCGAGTGGGTTGCAGATATTAAGAATGTGGAATTTATCAATGATTCAAAAGCAACTACTGTGAATGCAGTTTGGTATGCAATGGAAAGTATTCACAAGCCGGTAATCTGGATTGCAGGCGGAGTGGATAAGGGAAATGATTATTCAACACTGCAGGATTTGGTTCGCAAGAATGTGAAAGCACTTGTTTGTCTTGGAAAAGATAACCGCAAATTGCATGAAGCATTTAACAGCAGTATCGATTTAATCATCAATACAGAGAGCATGAGTGAAGCTGTTAAAACAGCATTTCATCTTTCAGCAGCAGGTGATTGCATTTTACTTTCTCCCGCTTGCGCAAGTTTCGATTTGTTTGAAAACTTTGAAGACAGAGGAAAAAAATTCAAAGAAGCAGTAAGGTCGCTGTAGAGATGTGAATGGTGAATCGTGTCCTTCGATAAACTCAGGATGACAAAAATTGCAGATAGTAGTAAGAGAAAATATTTTAAGAAATAAATTTTTCCAAAGTTTT
>JBKJNS010000333.1:0-3198 GCA_046593455.1 Chitinophagales bacterium
CTCACATCTAAACCTTCCTAACCACCAACATACTCCCACTCACGTCATTCACTTTTACAGTTTCACCTATCAAAACAAAACCACCATCAACCATTGCATCGTAACGTTCATTTTCAATTTCTATTTGTCCTGCGGGGCGAAGTGGAGTTATTGCAATTCCGGTTTTACCAATCAAAGATTTGTGTGAAATATTCTCCAGAGTATCAGCAAACTTTCCCTGTGTTTCATTCAGCACAAAGCCTTTGAGCGCGCCGGTTTCAAAAAGTTTTTGCCCAAAGAAAATAAAGAGAAAAAAAGAAAGCCCCAATGGAATTACCACTCTGAGTAATGCAACTAAAATAGAATTGCCGCTGGTAAATGTGAAATCGAAATCAATGTTGTTTACCAATGCAAGCGTAAGCCCGGTGATCATGAAAATAATTCCGGTTACCACCCAAACACCATGACCGGGAAAGAAAAATATTTCGACCGCTACCAGCAGTACACCGATGATGAACATCAGAATTTCCCAGTTCGCAGCAAGCCCGTCAACATAAAGCGGTGAGAAATAAAGTACGGCTGCAACAATGGAAGTTAGAATAGGAAACGCTGCGCCCGGATGTTGAAACTCAAAATAAATTCCTCCCAAGATCAGCAGCAGTAAAATTCCGTTTACCATCGGATTCAATAAAAAACTCATGATACCATCAATAAAACTTTCACGATGCTCAATAATATTATACGGACCAATGTGCGCCTGATTCAAAACTTCTTCAACTGATTCTGCCACGCCATCACAATAGCCATGTGCCATTGCTTCTTTTGCAGTGAGAGAAATAATTCTGCCAGTGTCAGCAACGTCTTTCAAATAGGCATTCGGTGTTACCATTCCTTCTGCAACCAAAGGATCTCGCCCCTGATGTTCGGCAGTGCTGCGCATCATCGCGCGCATGTACGATTGATATTTATCGGGCATCACTGCACCTTCCTGATTTACCACCGAGGCAGCACCGATAATGGCACTTGAGCGCATATAGATACTATCGCATGAAATTGCAATCAATGCACCCGCTGATGCAGCGTTTTGTGTGATCCAAACAATTACAGTTTGTTTGGCATGTAGCAAGCGTGTATGAATTGAATCGGCAGTAGCAAGATCACCGCCATAGGTATTTAATTTAATCAAAACATAATCTGCATTTGTACTGTCAGCCTGTTGCATGGCATTTTTTACCAATCGCCATGCAGCAGGAAAAATATCCTGGTTCAATTCAAACACATAAACTTTTTTTATTGCTAAACTATCGGCAGCGTTAACAACTGGCACTATGTTTACTAATGACGACAAGAAAATCGCTGCCGTGAATAAGATCGAGCTTAATTTAATGGAGGGTGGAGTCACTGGGGGATACATTTACAACACAAATTTAGTAGTTATTAGGATGAAAAATATTTTCATAGCCGTTTGTAGTTTAATTGTTGTGCATTGCAATGCACAAGTTGTGAGTTTTTCGAAGCCATCATCGCCGCATTACGACACCCATATTGTGATACACGGGGAAACATGGTATAGCATTTCTAAGCAATATAAGACTACGGTTGATGCATTGTTGAAGATGAATCCCGATTGCGAAAAAAATTCATTGCCATTGGGGAAAGGAATACATGTTCCTATTTTAAAAGAAGTGGTGCTAAAAGAAAATATGGATTTGGGGAAGAAAAAAAATCTTGAGAATTCATTGACACATAAAGTGATGAAGGGTGAAACTGTTTATGCGATCAGCAAGAAATACAATACTACTGTTGATCAAATAAAAACATGGAATCAATTAAATGATGTTGCCATAAAAGAGGGGCAGGATTTAGTTGTAGGGTATGAAAACCCTAAGTTGAATCTCATTGGTCCATTGCCTATGGAAGAATCGTGGCTGGTAGCTGTAACTGTTTTAGATGAGAAAGAAAAACCGGAAACAGAATCTGAGAATACTCCAGTTGCTGTTGCAGAAATATCCACATCATCTGTTATCAATTCAAATGCAGCATTGATTCGGTATAATGAAAAAGGAATTGCGACATGGACTCATTCAACATATGATGAAGGAAATTTTTATGCACTTCATGCCACCGCACCAAAAGGAACCATGATCACTGTTAAGAATTTAATGAACAGTAAAACGGTAGAAGTAAAAGTGATCGGGAAATTACCTGCCACCGGAGAGAATGAAAATGTGCAGATCAAAATCTCGCAGTCCGCAGCAAAAAAACTGAACGTACTCGATGATAAATTTTTAGTAAAGCTTGAATACCTGGCTCCTGAAGAATTGATAATTACAGGAACCAATTAATTTTTTCACAACCAAATTAAATTCAATGAACAACGAAGAAGGAACAGGAGCATTTGATTACATCTGCTTCTAATAGGAAACTTTTAAAATTTTGAATAATGAATATCGAACAAGAAATGTCGAATGATGAAGTACGGCTCTTCATTAAAATTACTTAGACATTCACGATTCACAATTCACAACTCACTACTCACCATTCACTTTTTAAATTACTCCGCTCTCCATCAACAACTTCGCTTTTAATACCGCGATAATAGTTGGTGCATCCATAACTTCCCCATTCATTACCATGTTGTATAATTCTGAAAAAGGAATTTTCTTTACTGCTAATATTTCTGTCTCCTCAGGATTTGATTTTTGAAATGAAAGCCCCTTTGCAACATAAATAATTGCACGCTCATCTGTTGCTGAATTGGAGAGATTACATTCTGCAATTTTTGTCCATTGCGTTGCTTCAATGCCGCACTCTTCAAGCAATTCTCTTTTAGCTGATTCGAGCGGATCAACATTCAAAGCACCACCACCTTCGGGAATTTCCCAACTGTATTCATCTACAGGAAAACGATGTTGACCAACAATCCACGTGTTGTAATTATCGTCCAATGGCAAAACGCAGATGGCGAGATTTTTAAAATGAACCACAGAATAAATTCCGGGATTGCCTGCGGGATTGGTTACCTGATGCTCCACCACATTGATCCATGGATTATCATAATGCTCTTTGGTGGAGTTGATTTTCCAGGGACCCCTAAAAATTGCGGATTGCGGATTGTGGATTTCGGATTTCATGGATGATGATTTTAATTTCAAATATTTCCCGCAGATTTCGCAGATGTGCGAAGAATAAATCCGCGATGATCTGCGAAATCTGCGG
>JBKJNS010000385.1:0-5123 GCA_046593455.1 Chitinophagales bacterium
TACCCATTTGATCTTTTAAATCTTCATGCTCACGCATTCTTATCACAACAGAATTGTCATTCGGCAACACCAAATCTTTCCCATCATAATTTTTATGGATGATGGGATTTACATTGGCGCCACTGCAATCGGGTGATGTATCTACGTGCGAGCAGAAACAAATTGCCGGAATATTTTTCTTATCTGAATTCGAAAGAATAGTTGCATACACAATTCCGTATTCATCGAGGTGCGCATCGCTGATTCCCATTGCTTTCAGCTCTTCTACCAATACACGTGAAAGATTTTTCTGCTTTTCAGTGGAAGGCGATGCTGTTGATTCGGGATCTGATTGTGTATCAATTTTTACGTAACGGATAAAACGTTCGGTAACGGTGTGGTTGATGTTGAGAGAATTCATGCACCAAAAGTAAGGAGCAATGGCAGGAGTTTTAAAGAATTAGTAATGTCCGCTGCAACTGATAACTTCAATGACTTCTGAAGTAACTTTATAAACCAAACGATGTTCGTCATTAATTCTTCTCGACCAACATCCTGCGAACTGGTGCTTGAGTGGTTCTGGTTTACCAATACCATCGAAAGGCGTTTTCTGAATGTCGGCAAGAAGGTCGAGAACCTTAAAAACTAATTTTTGATTTCCGGTTTTGAATGAATTCAATTCGCTGAGAGCGGTTTGTGAAAATTGAAATACCCTCATTCACCAACATTGCTTTTAACATACTCAGTGAGTTCTTCCATTGTGAATGAAACTGAATCACCATTTTTTATTTGCTCAATTGAATGGTTGAGTTTACTGATGTACGAATTTTCTGCATCTGAATTAAAGTCAACAACGATATTAATTTCAGGATCCGAATTCTTTGCAGAACTCCCCAATATTTTTTTTACCTGTGAAAATGTTTCCTCAGTGAGTTCCGATAATCGCAATCGAATAATGGTTTCCATGTTTAATATTTAATACAAATTTACGTGAACGATTTCAAAAGTAAGAGAATATTGATTAGCTCCGACATTCCCCGAAGGTCCGAAGGACTCCTACGGAGGATTCCTATGGAACATGTCGGGTGAGAAAAAAACCCAAAAAACAGGTTTGGCTCTAGCCGAAATTTATATTGGGTAATTCTGATAGATGCTAATGAAATAATGCGTCTATAATTTTCGATTACTTCTTGCGGCTTTCGTAAATTCGCAATTGTAAAATCAACCACATGAATTTCGGAGTAGTAAGCATTGATAAAGAAGTAATGGGCGGCACACCCGTTTTTGTAGGTACGCGTGTACCGGTGCAAGCGCTGTTCGATTACATTGAAACCGGAGAAACACTCGAAGAATTTTTAGAGAACTTTCCATCCGTAACTAAAGAGCAGGCAGTGCAGGCGCTTGAGATGGCTTGCACAACTTTGACGTCGGATAAAATTCTTCATGAAAATTTTACTTGACGAAAGTATTCCTACCAAGGGCAAGCTCGATTTCGGAAAAGATTTTGAAGTGAGAACTGTCCGTGACAGGCAGTGGCTTGGAAAGAAAAACGGAGAACTGTTATCGCTCATGGTCAAAAACAAATTTGATTTCTTTATTACAGTTGACAAGAACTTACAGTATCAGCAGGTGCTTGACAAATTTGAGCTCAGCATCTTTGTGCTTTATCCGTTCAACAATAAACACCAAACGATTCAACCTTTTATAGAAAAAGTAAAAGAGATAATTGAAAGGGATCTTTTTGTTAAACTGAATGAGATAAAACTCTAAATATCGTTTTTCAATAAAATAAATTTCTCTCTCCGTCCTTATTTCTTTTCTTCAACCGTCATTCAAAAAAAATTCATCATGCCAAAAACAATTTCTCAAAAAATAATTTTTAAAAACACCACCGCTGCTGTTCTTTATGATTTTTACATGAATGCAAAAAAACATTCGGAACTTACGGGTGGCGAAGCAAAAATCACTGATAAGGAAGGAGCAAAGTTTTCTGCCTACTCCGGTTATTGTTGGGGAAAGAATTTGCAACTGATCAAAGGAAAACTTATTGTGCAATCGTGGCGCGCCGGTGACTGGAGTGATGATGATGTTGACTCAACTTTCATTCTTCTTTTTGAACAGAAAGGAAAAGATGCAGTAGTGAATATGATTCATGCAAATGTTCCAGACTCACAAGCGAAAGCACTTGCAGGTGGATGGAATGAATTTTACTGGGAGCAGTGGAAGAATTTTCTAAAGAAATAAATTTGATTTTATAACCCCTTTCCCCTAAAGGGGAACTTCTCTCGATACTTTGACTCTTTAATCAATTATCAATACTACTGTCATTCCAATAATTGTGGAATCAATTTTAAACGTCCTAATTCAGATTCCTCCTACTTCGGAATGACAGACAATAGCAGCGGAAACCTATAATAATTTCTGATGGCTTTGATGCTAAATAAAATTTCTGTTACGTTTGTTGAGCAACATTCTTCTTTTCAATTCCTTTAATTTTCATTCATGACTTCAATCGCTAAAACTCCCAAGCCACCTTACTACGCAGTCATCTTCACTACCATAAAAAATAAAGATGAAGTTGGATATAATGAAATGAGTGATCACATGGTGGAGCTTGCTGCACAACAACCGGGATTTTTAGGTTTAGAATCTGCCAGAAATGAAATTGGAATTACGGTATCCTATTGGGAAAATGAAGTAGCCATCATGAATTGGAAAAAAAATATAGAGCATTTGCTTGCGCAGCAAATGGGAAAAGAGAAATGGTATGCTCAATATCAAGTGAGGGTTTGCAAAGTGGAAAGAGATTATGGAAAATAACAGAAATAAAAAAACCGATCTGCTCATGAAGCAAATCGGTTTTTCATTTCACTCAAAAAATTTATTGCATCATCATTTTACCATTCAATTGTTTTCCATTAGCTAAAACAATTCTAACCATGTACAATCCGCTTATTAATTCTTCACGGGCAATTTGAACTTGCGATTTGTTGATGTTTGAAATTTCTTTTACCATTCTTCCTGTTAAATCAAACAACTGAATGTTTTCCATTTTCATAGTTGCATCATCTAACTCCAAAGTGAAATAAGTTACAGCAGGATTTGGAAACATCTGTAATTCATTTCCCAAATTCACTTCACTTATTCCAATATTAATATGCATGGTATCTAAACCACATGAAGCAGCGATACGCGGTGCAAGATATCCCTGAACAGAATCTATGTAACGCAATCCTTTTGCCTTCGACATATCGGGGTTAGTTAGAAAGCCATTGAAGTAAGTTCCCATTGCCTGCGCTACAGATACTCCATATAAAGGCGCAATTGTTTTAAGTGCAGTTGAATCCCACCATTCCCATGGACCAGCCTGACCATGAAACGGATTATTCGGAATCACGAGAGAAGGATCTATTTCTACGAAAGGAAACAAACCATAATGACCATCATTCACCTGATTAGCCCTGGTAGTATATGGATCATTGAAAGGAAAATTAAATGAGTTGTTGTTTCCCAATTGATTTGCAATGCGGACTACATCATAACTGCCCGAAACATTCACCACAAATTGCCCGGTGGTTGGAACAATTACAGCACCGTATTTATATGGAGCAAACGGATCATTGGGAACATGAAAGCAAACAGTAGGAGCATCACCGGCTTCTAACCATGTTGAATCGCCGAGTGCGCCCCCCATGTTAAATACAAAACCTGCCTTAGTTCCGTAGCCTGGAGAATTAACAATATTATATCCGGGCAGTCCGCCGTAACCCTCAAAGTCGCCCAATACAAACTGATTTACGTAAGGTTGGCCTGCAACAAACCCGTAGGTAGGATCGGTAGTGGTTGCAAGAAATTTTAGCAATGAAATTTCAGCAGGGTCATTCAAACTATTGTAACCAAGAGCTAAATAGCCGCCTGATCCCTGCCCGCCAAGAATTATCTTATTGGAATCAAGACGATAGATATTTGCCTGTGTTGCAACCGTTGATTTCAAAAATCGAACACACGATTTTGCATCTTGTAATGCGCGGTAAACTGCCTGCAGTAATGTTCCCGTTCTAATGTCTTGTGTTGCTCCAATCGGATTCCACCCCAAGCGGTAATCCATTGCGACTGCTACATAACCCCTGCGTGCAAACTGCTTGCACATTTCAGCAGTTGCGCTGTCGCGAAGATCGCCGGTTGCAGTACCGTTTATTAGAATAGGAAGAAAACTTCCGGTATGCAGATAAACAATTACGGGGCGGGTGCTGATCCAATCACCTGCAGGTTCATAAATATCACAAACCAACAAATCGGGGATGGTATCGAATGAAGGGAATACCGAATAGTTAGAGCCGTAAACAACATTTTTTGTGACGGTTACATCTTGAAAAACCTCATCGAGGTAGCGGCTTTGTGCCGAAGAAAATTGCTGCATTCCCATTAAAAGCAATGCAGTAAATACAAGTATCATTTTTTTCATAAGTCAGTATTTTTTTCTGTGTGAGCGAATTTAAGAAAGATTAAATTAATGAAGATTGAAAATATTTTATAGGGGTAATGAATTTTTATTGAACTGAAAATATTTATCAGTAGATCATTTCAAAACCTGTAAACGATTGCAATGCTTTTGGAATTCGTATGCCATTTTCAGTTTGATTGTTTTCAAGTAATGAAGCCACAATGCGAGGCAAGGCAAGTGCGCTGCCATTGAGTGTGTGCGCTAATTGTGTTTTGCCCTGCCCGACTTTGTCATTCAGGCGGACTTCTTTGTCTCTGAACCTCAGTTTCATTCTGTTCGATTGAAATGTTTCGAAATTAGAAACACTGCTTACTTCGAGCCAGCGGTTTTGTGCTGCAGAAAAAACTTCGAAGTCATAAGTGAGTGCCGATGCAAAACTCATATCACCACCGCACAATCTTAAAATGCGGTACGGCAATTCTAATTTTTGCAAAAGTGTTTCAACATAACCTACCATTTCATCGAGTACTGCATAAGATTTTTCGGGATGTTCAATGCGCACGATTTCCACTTTATCAAATTGATGAAGCCGATTTAAACCACGCACATCTTTTCCATACGAACCTGCTTCGCGGCGAAAACACTGTGAGTAGGCGGTCATCTTTATTGGAAGTTCTTCTTCCTTTACAATAACATCGCG
>JBKJNS010000474.1:0-5892 GCA_046593455.1 Chitinophagales bacterium
CAATTCTGTTGAGATAAACACAAAGTTAAAATTCAAAACAATGAAAACCCTCACTACCCTTCTGTTACTCTGTTTAGCTTCAACATCACTCAGCGCGCAAATCGTGATTTGCTTCACCACTGCAGATGATCAAAATCCTGATAAGTGCGATTACAATTATTGCTCACCCAATGCTCCCTTTAACTTCTCAAAAGGAGTTTATCGAATTCCGTATGAAGATGGAATTATTGTGAGTGTAACCAATGATCACATCAAGCATTGCCCGCGCGGTGCCATTGATATGAGTGGTAATTCAGGTGCTTCACAATACAACTTAGTTGCAGCCGCTGATGGGTGGATTCGGGCTATCAGCGATAGTCATACGCAACAGTGCACCTGCGACCCCGGAGATAAATGTGACAACAACTACGTTTGGATCGAGCACCCGAATGGTGAATGGACGAAGTATACACATGTGAGATATCATACAGCCAGTGATCTTCACAATGAAGATGATTGGGTTACATCCGGTACTGTTATCGGTGTAGAAGGAACGGTAGGTTGCTCGACGGGAGATCATTGTCACTTTGAAGTTGCAACGCCTTTTGCAGGTATTAACGATTTATACTTTGATACCGGTGGAGGTTGGATTGATAACGATTCAGCAATGAATCTTGTACCCTTGTTTTGCAACATTAGTGGTAATGTAATGAAGAGTGGCGAGTCTTACTTTACAATTGGGTGTACCGGTTTTTGCGATGCTTCGTTGCCCGCGTTAAATACCACTTATGCCGCCGGAACGTTTAAGGCGTTTGTGGATGACGGCTCTATCAGCAATGCACACGATTTGAAATTTGAAGCAGTTTCTTCAGGTGTAATACAAGGTGCTACATCCGTCACACTAACGCCCGGATTTCAGGCGGAATATCTTTCAACTTTTGAAGCACGAACAGGTGTTTGTGATGGCGCAGGTTTCAATAAGATAATGTTAAGTGCTGAAACTGAAATAGAAGATTATTTTTCAATTGAACCGAATCCTGCTTCAAAGTCAACCATGTTGAAATGGAAAATGCATGAAGTGGGGGAAGTAAAAATTTCAATGTGCGACATGAGTGGGCATGAGTTGATCAAAGTTCTTCAAACTCAACAAATGAATGCCGGTTGGCATCAACAACAAGTGATTTTGAATGGTATCGCTTCAGGTGCTTACATACTTAATGCAACTATTAATGAGGAGCATTCAATCAAAAAAATAATTGTGCAACATGAATAGTGTCTTCATTTAAATCATAGATTAACTTCCAATTTTATTTGAAAAGTAAATCAAAATTTCTATACGCAATCGTTTATCAAATGGCCATTGGGGTATTACTTTTAACCGTTAGAAAAACCAATTTGAATTTAGGATATACACAACTACTTATTTGTACTTCGGAGCATATAGAAATAAGGTACTAAACAAATTTAGTTTAACATTTACTAAAACATTTATCAAATGAACTCTCTTCTTCAAAACAAAATTTCAAAAGACTTAACATCCTTATTCATCATAATAACACTAATGATCCCGCACGCGGTCTCAGCCCAAACTGACGGTTCAATAGATGAATCTTTCGGTGATGCCGGAACTGTTGTTACCCAATTTGGAAATGGTTATGACCGTTCGGCAGGACTAATTGTTCAACCTGATCAAAAGATTGTAATTGCCGGTAGTGCAAGAATTGATGGTGACTACAAAGCCACATTAATACGTTTTAACACTGATGGAACCTACGATAATAGCTTTGGCAATGCAGGCATTGCTAATTCCTCCGAATTCGGCAACTATTCCAATCAATCCCGTCCCTTAACCATTCAACCGGATGGCAAGTTGATTCATGTGTGTGTTACAGGGGTATATGGTGAATACAATTTTTTAGTCAGCCGCTTCAACACCGATGGTACACTTGATACTGATTTCAATGGAAGCGGCACAGTCGAGAAGTCTGTATTTTCAGGCGACGATTACGCGAATTCGATAGCTCTACAACCTGATGGAAAGATTATTGTAGTGGGAATGGGTGAACCTATAGGCGACTTTTTCAACATGGTGGCGATTCGGCTTAATGCTGATGGCTCTATGGACAATAGTTTTAACGGCAATGGAATTTTTACCACCTACATGGGCGATGCGGATAGCTACATCTTTGACGTAACAGTGCAACCCAACGGTAAAATCCTGCTTCTGTGCGAGCAGTATGTTTCTGGCACCACCACCGACCCCGTTTTGATTCGGTTGAATGCTGATGGAAGCTATGATACTTCATTCGGTGACAATGGCATCGCTAAATTTATTATTAGTAACGGATTCGATTATGTAACCCAGTTTGCTTTACAACCTGACGGTAAAGTATTGGTTGTAGGAAACACCGCCGCAGGAAATTATTATGATGTATTTATTCTGCGTGTTGGCGATACCGGTGCTCCTGATAATACATTCGGAACAGCCGGTATTGTTATCTCACATGTGAGTGATAATAAAAATTGGGCTGAAAGTATAATGCTTGCAGATGATGGTAAAATCCTTGTCGGTGGTTATTATACGAATGAAACCACTCTTGATAACGATGGCATGGTACTTCGGTTTACCCCTGATGGGTTTCCGGACCCCACTTTTGGCGATAATGGAGTTGCAACCATTGATGCTTATGACTATCGTATTGAAAACATCGAATTGCAGGCAGATCAAAAAATAGTGGTTTCAGGCTGGTACTATTCGGGTAGCGTGAATAGCTATGAATTTGCGGTGAGCAGGCTTCTCTCAGAAGATAATGTGGGTGTTGAAGATTTTTCAGTTTCTCAATCAGAGTACGCGATATTTCCCAATCCATCTAACGGTAAGTTTTCAATTAAACTTACGGAGATGAAAATGAGAGACGGGGCACTTGCAATTTTTGATCAGGCTGGAAGGAAAGTTTTTCAGTCAGCGGACTTGAAATCAGAAACATTTGATGTCGGTTTACGTGCTGGGATTTATTTAGTGAGGTACAGTAACGAAATAGAGACATGGAGTGAACGGTTGATCATTTTAGAGTGATGGGATCATTGAACAATGCATACCGCCTTAACGGCATTACCGAAGCAAGTAATTCCTGCATGGAATTACCTTTTTCTCCTTTGTGAGTGGAATGAAAATTTAATTTTTATCTGATAGCATTGAATAGGATGGTAATGAAAGTTGTTACCGATGGAAATTTTGTTACCGGAAAATATTCCCACCAAATTGAGTTGAATGATTTGAGCAAAAGGAATTCATTTATTGCGAATGCAATCGCAGTTTTATCTTGCTACAAAAAAACTTATTGTTCAATAAATCCATTTCCCATCTGTTGAATCGTCAATTTATCATTCCTTAAGCGGAAAATTATTTATTATTGACTTCATGAAATCGACGTTGCTTTTTATAATGGTAATTTTTTCTTTTCAGCAACTGAATGCTCAGCAGTCTGAAATTGATTCTTTGTTGAATAAAGTTTCAGAAAGCGCTGAAGACACCAATCAAGTCAATTTGTATCGCACGATTGCTTCCAGGGCTGGTATAACTGATCCCCGCACTGGGATGCATTATGTCAATTTAGCAATATCGTTGAGCAAAAAGCTCGACTATGATAAGGGCACAGCAAACTGTTTTAATTCATTAGGAAGGTTCCTTGCGGGATTAGGTAAATACGATTCATCTATTCTTAAACTGGATACTGCAATTCAATATGCACTCAAATCAGGCGATGCAAATACAATTGCGCTTTGTTATGTAGGCAGGGCTAACAGTTATGTTTATAATAGCCAGTTGGAAAAAGCACAGGCAGATTGTATGAGCGCAATTCCATTTGCAGAAAGATCAGGAAATATTGATCGGCAGGCCAGAGTTCAAATGACTCTTGGGAATATTCTTTACTATCAATTGAAGTTTGAATCCGCTATAGGGTACTATGAAAAATCGCTTGTCTTTTTTAGTAAAATAAAAAATGCAGAAATGATTGGTGTTTGTTTTATGAATATAGCGAGTTGCTCTAAGGAATTAGGTATCAATACTAAAAACAATCTGCTTGTTGAAAAAGCAATTGTTAATCATAACAAAGCAGCAAAAATTTTTGATAGTATTGGAAATGTTGAACGGCTGATTAATGTTTATTCAAACCGTGGATTTGCTTACATGACTTTAAATAAATTACGAGAGGCGCAAAAAGATTTTATTAAGGCCCGCGAAATTTCACTTCAGATTGGCGATGTGGAAATGTACGCTTCAAACAGTCAGTTAATCGGTGACTTATTTATCAAACAAAAAAAATATGATGTTGCTTTAAGTTACTTGCTGCCTGCACTTGATTCAACAAAAAAGTATTTGCTCATTGATGATGAAGCAGATGTTGCACGATCATTATCTCAACTTTATGAAGAAACAGGCAATACAAAAGATGCATTGTTGTTTCTGAAAGAATACTACATACTGAAAGATACCATACTAAGTCGTAATCAAAATGATGAACTTTTGCAATTGCAGGCAAAATTTGAAGCTGATAAAAAAAATGAGGAAATCAAATTGCTGAGTAAAGACACAGAAATAAAAGAAGAGCAACTTGCAAGGCAAAAACTAATAGGTGCTTTGATCTTTTCCGCACTCATGTTATTGCTTGTTTTGGGTTTTATGTTATTTTATCGCTACAGAAAAGGCCGTCAAATCCAAGAACTTTCATTAAGAAATAAAATTGCTGCAGACTTGCATGATGACATTGGTTCAACGTTAAGCAGCATTCGTATGTATAGTGAAATGTTAAAATCGCAAATGCCTGATTCAACATCATCCACTTCATTCATGCTTGAAAAAATTAGCCACAATGCAAAAGAGTCGGTGGAATCAATGAGTGATATTGTATGGATGATTAATCCTAAGAATGATGAAGTAAGTAATCTTATAAGCCGCATTGAACAGTATGCAACAGAAATGTGCATGGGTAAAGAAATAGAGCTAATCATTCAAAAGAGCGAAGGCCTGGAGAATATTCGAATTTCAATGGAAGGAAGAAAAAATATTTATCTCATTTTCAAGGAGGCAATAAACAATGCAGTAAAATATTCTTGTGCTAACAAGATAACTGTTTCGCTATTGCAAACAGAACATCAATTGAAAATGGAGATTAATGATAATGGAAAAGGATTCGATGTAGCAGTTATTAAAAAAGGAAATGGGCTTGATAATATGATTCAGCGGGCGAAGGTAATGAATGGAGAAGTAAAGATTATTTCATTACCAAATGAAGGAACAAGAATTTCTTTTTCTTCGTCCATCCCCTGATTGAGTGAACTCTTGATAATTAAAACAGTTTGATATTTGCAAAAATGGAAATAATTAAGGTTACACTTTTTGAAGACAATAAGCATTTAAGAGAAAGTTTGTCAATTCTCATTGGTGGAACTCCGGGATTTGTATTAACAGGTTCACATCCGGATTGCGAAAGATTAGCGTATACGATAGTGAGTGAAAACCCTGACGTTGTACTGATGGATATTGAAATGCCAGGCATGCGCGGAACAGAGGCTGTTAAACTTATCAAAGAGAAATTTCCCGAACTGCCGGTATTAATGCAAACTGTTTTTCACGATGATGAAAATATTTTTCGATCAATATGTGCAGGTGCATCGGGGTATATATTAAAGACTACTACACCTGCCCAATACCTTGAAGCCATTCGTGATGTTTATTATGGGGGATCACCCATGACTCCTTTTGTAGCCCGAAGAGTTATCTCATTGTTTGCTCAAAACATTTCAGTTCCTTCAAAAAATGAATATCAGTTGACTCAGAAGGAAAAAGAGATTCTTTCATTTCTCGCGCAAGGCAAAAGCATTAAGCTAATCGCTGTTGCGGCCGGCATA
>JBKJNS010000188.1:0-4535 GCA_046593455.1 Chitinophagales bacterium
ATTTTTATGTGATAAAGTTACAATTAATTGAGAGAACTTACTACATCTTTTAGTTTTTGCATATCCGGGTAATCGCCGGGTGATGCAAGAATTTCGTGGTAAACAATTTTTCCTTTATCATCAATCACAAATGTTGAGCGCTTGCTAACACCTTTATAATCGAAAGCGAAATTTTCCATTAATGAATCATATTGGCGAGAAACTTCTTTATTAAAATCAGATAGCAAGGTGAAATTGAGATGATAAACTTCTTTGTATTTTTTGTTTGTATACAATGAGTCAACACTGATTCCAATAATCTCAGCATTCATGGATTCATAGAAAGAATAATTTTCCTGCATTTCGCAAACTTCTTTGGTACAAGTGCTTGAAAATGCAAACGGGAAAAACAAGAGGACTACATTTTTCCCTTTGTAATCATTCAATGAAATTTTTTTCTTCTCCGTATTAAATAATGTAAAATCAGGTGCTGAGTCTCCGGTTTGTAATGGCATTTTAAAACTATTTGTGCAATAATAAAAGATTTCGCGCAGTTGTTTTTTATCACAATCTCGCAATGTTGAATTCTATTTGATTCATTCTTTATTTTTTAATGAATCAATTTCTATTTTGCCAGAAATAAAAAAACTCAAACTCATGAAAAAATTAATTGTTGAATTTATAGGAACCTTCTTTCTGGTATTTACAATTGGAGCAGCAGTAGCATCGGGCAGCGGAATTGCTCCTTTGGCAATTGGAGCAGTGTTAATGGCAATGGTATTTGCTGGCGGCCACATAAGCGGCGCGCACTATAATCCGGCGGTATCGTTTGCTGTTTTGCTTCGCGGAAAAATCAAGGTCGGTGAAATGATTCAATACTGGATCGTTCAGTTACTTGGCGGATTAATCGGTGCAATCGCAAGCAATTTTGTTACTGCAAACGAAGCATCCATTTCAATGGCTCCTTCTTCAAACATCTCAATCGCGATGCCTTTGGTAGCAGAAATTTTAGGAACATTTGCACTCGCTTATGTAGTACTAAATGTTGCAACTGCAAAAGGAACAGCAGGGAATTCATTCTATGGCTTGGCAATTGGATTTACAGTAATGGCAATGGCTGTTGCAGTGGGTGGAATTTCTGGTGGTGCCTTTAATCCTGCGGTTGGTGTAGGTCGTGTAATTGCCGATACATTGGTTGGATCAGGAAATACACTGGGTTCAGTTTGGATTTATGTTGTGGGCCCTTTAACAGGCGCAGGACTTGCTGCTGTTGTTTTCAAAATTATTAATACTGAAGATTAATTTTCGTTGTATATAAAACTGCGACTCGGATTTTGCTTTTCTTAAATCCGAGTCGCAGTTTTTTTATTTTCTATACCTGAACAAACTATTGCTTCACCAAATTTGAAAATGCTGTTTTCATTGAAGTTTTAAATGGAATAAAATAATCTCCACTATTTAGTTTTGAAACATCAAGTTACCTGCAATGTCTGGTTATAAGATTGAAAATGAAAAAACATAATTGCTGATGCAAAGCGTAAAAATATTTTCATTTCAAAATATCTTCTTTATTTTTTGAACAGAAAAATTACTGAAGAAAAAAACTATAAAATTTCGTGGCCCATTTTATCTCTCTTGGTTTGCAGATACTTTTTATTGTGCGGATTTGAGATTGGTTCAATTCCAATGTTCTCAATAATTTCTAAACCATATCCTTTTAAACCCGCACGTTTTTTTGGATTGTTTGTAATGAGTCTGATTTTTTGAACACCCAATTCACGAAGAATTTGCGCACCAACTCCATAATCTCGCTCATCCATTCCAAAACCAAGTTGAAGATTTGCCTCAACCGTATCTAAACCTTTTTCCTGCAACTCATAAGTTCTTAGTTTGTTAAGCAAACCAATGCCTCTTCCTTCCTGATTCATATAGAGAATCACTCCTTTTCCTTCCTGCTCAACCATATTCATTGCATCATGTAACTGACCACCACAATCGCAGCGCAGTGAACCAAACACATCACCGGTTAAACAACATGAATGAACACGAACGAGAATGGGTTCATCGGCATTCCAGGTTCCCTTTACCAAAGCAAGATGAATAGAATCGGTTTTAATTTGAGTGAAAGCATGAAGTTTAAAATCGCCCCAATTCGTTGGCAGATTGACAACGATTTCTTCTTTTACCAGCGACTCTTCTTTTAACCTGAACTCAATTAAGTCTTTGATTGAAATAATTTTAAGGTTAAATCTTTTTGCTACGTCGATGAGTGCCGGCAACCGCGCCATTGTTCCATCATCATTCATAATCTCGATCAGGATTCCTGCATTTTCAAAACCAGCCAATCGCGAAAGATCAACTGCCGCTTCTGTATGGCCGGCTCGCCTGAGTACTCCGCCCTTAACTGCCTTAAGAGGAAAAATATGTCCGGGCCTGCCGAGTTCTTCTGCTTTGGTAGATGGGTCAATTAAAGCAAGAATAGTTTTTGATCGGTCGAAAGCAGAAATTCCGGTAGTAACACCATGCCCGAGCAGATCAACAGAAACAGTAAATGGAGTTTGATGCAGCGCAGTATTCTCACCCACCATTAAATCCAATTTTAATTCATTGCATCGCTCTTCGGTTAAGGGAGTACAAATAAGTCCGCGCCCTTCTTTCGACATAAAGTTGATTAGTTCGGGAGTTGCATTTCGGGCAGCGGTAATAAAATCGCCTTCATTCTCTCTGTCTTCATCATCAACTACAATCACAAGTTTACCGTTTTTTATTTCTTCTACGGCTTCTTCAATTGTATTGAAATGAAAATTATTGATTCCGTTTTGTTGGTTGCCAGACATTGTTTTTTACACCATTTAAAAATTTAAAAAAGCCATTAAGCAAAGCGAGATTCATTACATAAAAGTGACTGATAGATCTAAGAACAAAGATGTGAATATTTAGTTTCCTTAGCGCCCAATCAAACAATGGTATCAGTAATAATATTGTTTGAAGAGAAAAAAGCAACTTATATAATGATGAATGAAACATCAATGCAAAGCTAATCAAATATGAAGCGAGCAAGAAGAATGGCCCAAGCCACCTGAGAACTTTATGAGAGAGAAATGCAAAAGCAATTCCCCCATGTGCCGGCGAAAGCAAATTGAAAAATCTGCTTATGATTTGAAAATTGCCGGTTGCAATTCTGCTTTTTCTTCTAAACTCTTCTTTCATCACATTGCTGATGTCTTCAAAACAAACAGCATTGAGTTCATTAATTGCGTAACCGCCTTTTTCAATTGCTGCCATTGTAATAAAGAAATCATCCACAATAAATTTAGAGGGTGTTGGGGTAAAGAAATTTTTTCGTACTGCATAACATCCACCAAAAGCGCCCATCATTGCACCCCATAAAATTCCTTCCCTAAACTTTATTATGTTTTCTGATGACTGATAAAAACTTTCTTGCTTCGAAATTCCATCATGCTTTAATTCATGCGGCTGAATGTTACCTGCCACTAAAGCAATTGAATGATTTTTAAAATGTTTTACTAATTGGAAAATAGTTTCTTCAGTAAAAAAAACATTAGCATCGGTTAGAAGCAACACCTCTCCTTTTGCTTTTTCACTCAGCGAATTAATAATTCCGGCTTTACCAGTTCGCGAATTAAATTGCTGAAATGAAATTTGAGGAAAAAAATTTGCCAACCCTTCAATAATTTCTTTTGTTGCATCAGTTGAGGAATCATCACCAATTAATAACTCAATTTTATTTTTGGGATATGCCGCTTCTAAAGTGGTTTTAATTTTTCTTTCAATCACCTGCTCTTCATTGTGAACTGCAAGCAATACAGAAACAACCGGAAGCTCATCTGAATTATTAAAACAAATTTCATTTTGCTTTTTACCATTTGAAAAAAGTTTTAAAAGAAGCGGATAGAAAATATAGCTGTGAAAAACAGCCGCCACACAAAACCAAAAAACAATTTGAAGAACTATCACTTAAGAATTGCTTTATAAAATTCAATGAGGTCATCAACAATTTTTTTGTTGTCGAAATTCTCGGCAACAAAGGTTTTTCCATTTTGCCCTATGCGGTTTAGTTCTCCTTCATCTTTTAATAATCTTTTTATTTGGCGGGCAAATGCATCTGCCGTATCAGCGATTAAAATATTTACTCCATCAGTTGCGTTTAGGCCTTCAGCACCAATAGCTGTTGACACTACAGGTTTTCCTTCAGCCATTGCTTCTATAATTTTTACCCTCATCCCGCTGCCCGAAAAAAGAGGCACAATCATAATTGATTTAGAACGAATAAATGCTTTAGCATTTTCAACTTCTCCTACTATCTCAAGATTAGGAAAAGGTCGCTCAGGAAAATTTTCAGGGAAGTTTCTTCCTGCCATAAAAAATTTTATGTCGGGAAAAGCGCTGAGTACTTTTGGAAAAACGATATCGAGAAACCACTCCACTCCTTCGCGGTTTGGCAACCAATCCATGCTGCCGATAAAAAAAACAGATTGTTTTTCAACAGGTAAATTGCTTTCCACAGTCCCGTTGATATTAACTCCTACCGGAGA
>JBKJNS010000013.1:0-6181 GCA_046593455.1 Chitinophagales bacterium
TAGAAATTTGATTAGTATTTATCGCAATTTTTCCATCCGAAATTCGAGGGTAAATAGTAACACTGTTTTGTAAATTATTATTTTCTATTCCAAGTCCGTCATCATCACTAATAGTAATGATGGCCGAACCTGATGTAATAATTGCCTCATTGGATTGATTGGAGAGTGAAAGCAAAACAGTTTCATCTGCTTCACTCATTAAATCGTTTATAACAGTACCGCTTACTGTAATTGCTGCAGAAGAATTTGCAGGAAATGTGATTGTAGTTGGATTGGTAAAAGTGTAATCAATATTTTCAGTTGCAGTACCACCCGAGATAATTACATCAACCGAAGTGGGATCACTATTCGGGTTAGTAATTCCAACCATTGTAGAAAAAGTGAGGCTGTTTTCTGCAACATTAACTGTATCTACAATAAAATACAAACTGGGGTTTGATGCTGCACAGGAATTCATAGTATGTGAACCTAAATGTGAAAAATCGTTAATACCGTAAGCATACCATTGTGTAGCACCTAAAGCCCAATCTGTAGTTCCATTTTGCACAGTTGGTACTCTAACAATTGTATGATTCGTGGTATGCCCTGTATCAACAGGCCATCCCAGACTTCCGGGATTTTCACCAATCTTTCCAATAATATCCAATGTATCATTAGTTAGAATATTTACAAGAACGATTGCATCATTTCCATTCCAATTAGCAACAAAAGAATTTGTTGCATCTGCTATTGCTTTAACTACAGAATCCGCCTGTGAATTGCAAATAATATAAACATCATTTGATGCAAGTATCCCATTTAATATCATCTTGTTATTTGGTGCAGTGGTATCAACTCCATTAAAATAAGTGCTCAGTTGATAGCTGCTTAATTCAATTGAACTGCTGGTTGGATTAAATATTTCAATCGCTTTGTTATAGCTGCTGCCTTCAACATATTCCGAAATAAAAAGGTCGGTGCAGGCCTGTGATTTTACAATGAATGGTATTGAAGCTAAAAGAATAAGCAGGTAGGCTTTTTTCATGGTCATGGTTTTTATTAGGCGTTAAAAATCGATAATCATTTTTTAAATCGATTACAAGTCTGTTATAATTTACTCAATCTCTTTTTATGCAGGCTGATCAGGCATTGCGATTGCGAGAATTAAATATAGCAAGCCCCCGGTTCCAAAAGCAACAAATGCAATTAAGAAAATTACTCTCATAATTGTTGGGTCCATCTCAAAGTATTCGGCGAGTCCGCCGCAAACACCAAATAGTTTTTTATCTCTTCCTTTATAAAGTCGCTTAGCCATAATGTTGAATTTATTTGTTCATGCAAAATTAGAAAAGTTGCTGGGGAAAAGAACTACTTGAAAATAATTTTTGATTAACACTGAAATATTAGTTTTGCAGCATGAATCAAGGAGTTCGTTTTTTTATACTGAAAAGAATTGCATTCGCTTTCATCCTTTCCTTTCCATTAATTTCAAATGCACAATTAAGTTGCCCTGCTTTTGGCAGAAACTCGTCTTCTGCTAAATGGGAGTTTCTTTTAAACTGGAATACCGTTGATGCTTACTCAAGCACAGGCAAAACCGATTTTTATAATTCCGATTTGCTCTTAGGTGGCGATTACACTGATGTTAGTTTATCGCCAGGCCTCACTATCAAATACTACGTTGATGATATTACGGTACTCAGATTGAAGATGATTTACATTCTGCGAAATGAAAAAGATATTTTAGATGTTGCCGATACTACGCTCTTACTTACTACCCATTACGAAAATCAATTTGACCAAACATACTTCAAGATCGCACCGGGCTTTCAATGGACTCACTTAGTGGATCGCTTTTCATTTTATGGCGGCTTTGAATTGCCCTACACTTACATCGGCGACTTTACACAGAGTGAATACATTCTTGATACCAGCGCAGTTTTAAATTATAGAAATGAAACCAATGGCTCGCGAACTACACAAGGTGGCTATTCGATTGGCTTAGGAGTTTTTGCCGGAACTACATTTTACTATCGCACCTTACTTGGTATCGGATTAGAATTTTCCGATGCCTACCAATACACTAAAATCGGTGGCGATATTGTTTACCAATCTGAAACAACAGGAACCAATCCATCTAAATCATCAACCATCATCTACAATGCAAGTACACTGTGGAGGTTCACCCCATTTCAGGCAAGCATACAATTATCATTTAGGTTTTAGAAAATTATTTCATAAATTCAGCTATGAGCTTATGAAAATGATGTGTGCCTTGTTCGCGCTTTGGAGAGTATCTTCCTCTCTTGTAGAATCTTGATTTCATTCCGCGCTGCACATTTTCTACAATGGCTTCATCTTCGCGCTCAACTCGATCGATCATACTTAAAGCACCTCGCTCAAATTTATCCTGATCGGCAACATAGGTAAGAAAACTAACTTTGGTTTGGTTAGGCGCAAGTGGTTTTACAACATTGATTGACAATCCCCACGGATAAAAATTAAACATCAGGTTAGGGAAAATCCAAAAGTAATATGCCGCAATATTTTTTCCATAGTCGGGTGATGTTTGTGGAATTGAAAAACACTCTTCACCCGCCCGTGCAAAACCCAATTGCAAATTGGAGTACTTATAAATCTCGGATTCATAACTTGAATAGTCGAGCAGTTGGTTGAGCGATGCATGCACATAAGGAATATGAAAACCCTCTAAATAATTTTCGCAATACAATGCCCAGTTTGCATTTACCAAATAATCTTTTGAGTGCGCCTGACTGTATACATAGTCCTGCGGATTAAGCTGAGGAATCCTTCTTTTCATTTCCCCAAAAGCTTCTTCGAAAGTGAAAGCAGGGAAAAGGGAAGTAAAAATAAAACCACCCCATTGATCATAGGGCACTTTGGTTAAATTATCTTTTTGGGAAGGAAAATCTTCTACGCCTTCAAACTCAGGCATGGCAATAAAACTTCCATCCAAATTAAATCTTCTTCCATGGTAACGGCAGCGGAGATTTTTTTCGATACCACCTTTTTCGCAGACTAAATTTCCACGATGCGTACACACATTGGAGATACAATGTATTTGATCATCACCATCACGCGAAAGCAACAGCGGTTCATCCAAGTAACCTTGCAGCAACGTAAAAGGGAAAGTTTGTCCGGGAGTTTTTATTTCTTCCATCGAAGCCGCCAACTGCCAGCTGCGTGCAAATATTTTTTCTTTTGCTTGCTCAAAAGTTTCTTTACCCGTATAAAAATCAGTGGGCAGGGTAGAGGCCTTTGAGATATCGGGGTTGATGGAAAGCATTTTTAGTTTCGGGTTTTGAGTTTTGAGTTTCGTGTTATGCAGGTGCACAAAGTTGCTACTATAAAATTGAAAGCCAAAAATCAATTGTTAGAAAAAGAAAAAAATTCGATTCTGATTTCTGTTACTAATTTTTGCCACAAAATTCTATTGGGTATGGCTTACAATCCTTGCTCTGTGATCTCTGTGATTTTTTTTCTCAGTGAACTCTGTGTTTAAATTTTTAAATAACCATTCAAAAAAAATTCAGAGCCAGCATTAACTGCCTACCCTGAATAATTTGAAAGGAGGACTCAATCAAAAATTAAATTGCTCCCTCACAATTTTTCCATCCTTCACTTCATAAACACAAAGCTCTTCAAAGGTCATTCTGTTACCGCCTTTAAAAGTTGCATCGAGCATCATGGTAACGCCAAAAAAATTACCTGCCACCAAAGGATCGCTGAAAGAACCGCCGTGGCGCTGCTCTATTGACATACCAAATTGTTTCCCTTTTTCCTGCACTGCTGCTTTGCCGCTGGCGCTTGGACTCATGCTGTGTGGGGGCTCAATGCTTTCAATATTGTCGGCGTATAATTCATTACCTGCTTCTAAAACTTTTCCCTCGCGGCAAAGGGATACTAAACGATCGGCTACTTGTTGTGGTGTCATTTTTAAAATGTTTTAAGTGTGAAATAATTTGTTGATCGAAATAAAGACGAACATGCTTTAAAGAACAGGACAGATTTTATTTTCTTCACTGAAATAAATTCAGTGTGGTGGAAATTTTGTTCTAAGCAATATTGTGGTATACTGCATTTACATCATCATCATCTTCGAGAGTGCCAATAAGTTTTAACACGCTTTCTTCCTGCGCTTCATTAAGTTCTTTGGTTGTTGAAGGAATCCAATGTTTCTCAGTACTCAACGGCTCAATGCCTTTTGATTCCAAACCTTTTTGCAGGGTACCAAAATCGGCGAAGAGGCAATAAACATAAATGCCGTCTTCTTCTTCCGCAATTTCTTCGGCACCAAAATCAATTAGATCCAATTCTAATTCTTCGAGGTTGATTCCTTCTTTCTTCAATTTAAAAACACCTTTCTTTTCAAACATAAAACTAACAGAGCCATTAGTGCCGAGTGTTGCACTGCCTTTTGATAAATGCATGCGAACATTGGCAACCGTGCGGGTTGGATTATCGGTCGAGCAATCAATCATGAATGCAATTCCGAAGGGACCAAATGCTTCGTAAGTAACTTCTTCATAGTTGCTCGAATCTTTTGACACCGCTCTTTTGATTGCAGCATCAACACGATCCTTCGGCATGTTGAGTCCTTTTGCGTTTTGTATTGCAAGGCGAAGGCGGGGATTATTGTCAGGGTCGGGGCCTGCTTGTTTTACAGCAATGGCAATGTCTTTACCAATGCGGGTAAAAGCTTTAGCCATGCGATCCATGCGTGCGAAAATCTTATGCTTGCGAGTTTCAAAAATTCTTCCCATTCTTTAATAATTTTTCGACGACAAATGTAATCAGAACGAATTATTCTTTTGACTGAGTCAATCTCTATGAGTTTAATGGAGACAGATTTTTTTCCACCAAATTGTATTTGAAGAAACGGTATCCTTTAGTTCGCTTTAGTGTTCAAATTTGCTACACAATAACTAAATATCTTATTCTAAAATTTATTAACCAAAATTGGTTACATTTGAAAGTTAATGATTTACTAATAAAGGTTGATCAACAATAATCGAGGCAACCAATTTTTATGGACTAAAAAAAATCAACATGAAATTTATTTTTCTATTTCTCGCTATCCTTCAATTTGAATTTGTCAATGCACAAAATCTTCAGATCAAAATCAGCAATGTGAACTACGCTGTTTCCAACCAAATGCTTGGAGTAAACAGCGAGGGTTCTTTTCAATACAGAAACAATTCATGGACGCGGTTTCTTGATGCGAATAACAATTACAACACCTTTGTTTCGGGTTTCAGTACTAATGCGAGCAATCTTGGTTTCAAGTCATTTTATTTCCCGGGAGGAAGTGTCGCAAGATTGTATCATTATTCATCTACAGCACATGGCTATGGCCTTAAACAAAACGAGGCGAAAAAAATGGATAGCGTGTTCAATACTTTTCGCAATTATTGGGGAACTTATAAAGAATCACACGTGAATGAAAACGAGTATAATTGGGAGAACGATGTCAATTACAACAGCACGCATGTGTTGCCGGCATCATATCTTAACAGGCACCGCGATCTTTGCACACAGAATGCAGCTTCGGCTGTAATTTCGGTAAACGTAATCTGGTCAACTGCGAGTGAGCTCAAACTGATTCTCGATTCGCTCATAAACAGAGGAGTTACTGTTTCTGCAGTAATCATGGGAACTGAAGTTGATAATGATGTTGATGCGGTTTTTTTTCCAGCGGGTGCAACTGATTACAATTCGAAGATTGATCCGTTTCTCGACATGATGCGTAACTCTGCTAATTCACTCTATGAAGCTGCGTTTGCTTCGATACCGATTGCAGTGAATGCCGCCGGCACAACAGGTACGAATTATACTACTTGGAACAGCTCAGTTTCAAGCCACATGGTAACTGCTTACAATCTACCAAAAGTAGGAGCTATTAATTGGTGGTGGTATCCGGCTCAATGCTCAAATGCGATGAGCGATCCAAAGACATGCATGGATCAATATTTCAAAGATTCACTTCCAAATAGAATAAGCGGCTTTAAAACATTCTATGACCAAATGTATGTTTCGCAATACGGAATAAAAAGCGACACATCCTTCGACTACTCGAATACTTTTATCAGTGGATATTTTCCTGTTAAAGAATTATTCTGGATGATAGATTACAATGCAGTGAACGGGGAGTTTTTCAAAGGAGCTTATTTCATGAAGCTGG
>JBKJNS010000127.1:0-7065 GCA_046593455.1 Chitinophagales bacterium
GCGAATGAAAAGCACCTCCAACCGGCAAGAGCAATGCACGCTTTGCTCCTGCTGCTTTTAATTTTTCGCAGGCGGCATTTACTGCTTCAATGGAACCGCTGATAACTAATTGACCGGGGCTGTTATAATTTGCAGGAACAACCACGCCATCAATTAATGCACAAATTTCTTCCACCATTTTATCTTCCATTCCAAGTATTGCTGCCATGGTTGAAGGTTGCAGATCGCATGCTTTCTGCATGGCAATTGCCCTTGCGTAAACGAGTTTTAGCCCATCATCAAAAGTTAAAGTTTTGTTTGCCACCAAAGCAGAAAATTCACCAAGTGAATGACCGGCAACCATATCGGGTTTAAATGAATCACCGGCAATCATTGCTTTAATAACTGAAAGAATAAAAATTGCAGGCTGTGTAATCTTGGTTTGCTTTAACTCTTCTTCAGTTCCATTAAACATTACATCGGTAATGCGGTAACCAAGAATCTCATTTGAATTTTCAAAATATTCTTTTGCCATTGAATTGGTTTCGTACAATTCTTTACCCATGCCGGGAAACTGTGAGCCTTGACCGGGAAATATGTATGCTTTCATTCAATTAATTTTAAAGTGGAAGAAATTGTTTACGAATTGAAAATAATCAATTCATAACTGAAGAAGGCAAAAATAAATAAGAGATGACGGAAAATGATAACTCGCCAATTACGCTATTGAATTATGAAATCAGATTAGAGCTGATGAGTTTGATAAATTCGTTGCGTGTTCTGCTCTCACCAAATTGGCCAATGAATGCCGAGGTTGTTGCAACAGAATTTTGCTTTTGAACACCCCGCATCATCATACACAAATGCTTTGCTTCAATTACGACGGCTACACCGAGAGGATTTAGAGTATCGTGAATGCAATTGAGAATTTCATGAGTAAGCCGTTCCTGAACCTGCAATCTTCTTGCGAATGTGTCAACCACTCTTCCAATTTTACTGAGGCCTGTAATGTATCCGTTTGGAATATAGGCTACGTGCGCTCTTCCGAAAAAAGGTAACATGTGATGCTCGCACATTGAATAAATTTCAATGTTCTTTACAATCACCATCTCACTGTAAGATTCTTTAAACATTGCTGAACGAAGAATTTCGGCAGCATCCATTTGATATCCTTGCGTCATAAAATTCATGGCCTTGGAAGCGCGAAGCGGAGTTTTAATTAATCCTTCGCGGTCAGGATCTTCACCTATTTCCTGAATAATATGTTTATAGCTCTTCATTAACTCAGCTAAACTATTTTCATCAAACGTTTCGTGTTTGGCATAACGCTTTATGTCTGCTTTAGATTTCGATTTTTCAATTTCTGAATTTACCATTTGATTTTTTTTTGATTTGTATAATAACTATTGAAGCAAGCAAATAGTTTAAATCAATCCCCAAAATACTCGGCAAAATTATTTTCGGTCTCAAATAATTTAACTGAGTGAAGTGTGCAACCGTTTATATGTGGTTTTAATTCATTCCAAATTGCAATCGCAAGATTCTCTGTACTTGGAATTTTTCCCTTAAGCAATTCCACTTCAAGATTAAGGTTCTTATGATCAAGTTGATCTACAACCTTGGATTTTATAATTATACTTAACTCTTTCAGGTTTACAATCAACCCGGTATCCGCATCGGGTACTCCTTTAACCGTAACAAAGAGATTATAATTATGCCCGTGAAAATGTTTGTTAGCGCATTTGCCGAAAACAGTTTCATTTTCTTCATCACTCCATTTTGGATTATAGAGGCGATGCGCTGCATTAAAATGCTCCTTTCTTGTGAGATAAACCATCACTTAAAATTTTGGCTAAGTTAAACTGCAAATTTACTTATGATTAGAATTTTGTGTTTTGCATTTTGAAGTTTGAACTTTGAACTTTGAATTTTGAACTTTGAACTTTCCTTCATCCTATCTTTATCAAATGAAAATATTAATTGTTGCTGCAACATGGGAAGAAATAAAACCACTTGAAAAGCATTTATTGATTCTTGATGAACAAGGCAAGCTTGCAACGCACGCCATTGAAATCTGTGTTACAGGTATTGGAGGAATTTCAACAGCTTATCAATTAGGAAAAACTTTGCCCATAGAAAACTGGGATATTGCATTGCAGCTCGGCATTGGAGGAAGCTTTAAAAAAGATTTTGCGATAGGTACAACTGTAAATGTGACAACTGAAATTTTTGCAGACTTCGGAGCTGAAGATGATGAAGACTTTATTGATGTTTTTGAAATGAAGTTACTGGATGAAAACAAATTTCCTTTCCAAAATAAAATGCTCGAAAACAAAACAATTGTTGATTCAACAATAATAAATCACCTGAGAAAAGTGCGCGGCATTTCTGTTAACAAGGTTCATGGAAATGAAAAAAGCATTGAGCGGATCACCCAAAAATATTCGCCCGAAGTGGAGAGCATGGAAGGCGCTTCATTTTTTTATTGTTGCAAAATGGCAAGCATTCCTTTTATTCAACTGAGAACAATTTCAAATTATGTTGAGAAAAGAAATAAAGCGAACTGGGATATTCCGTTAGCAATAAATAACCTTAATGCCGCTGCGATAAAATTGATTGAAGATTTGATCTCGAAATGAAATACCAAATTGAAGAAACACTATTACTTCATGATGAAATAAAAATAAACCATGCTCATGATTCCCATAAACATTATAATCTTAAGTACACTGCTTACTGCTGAAAACTGAAGCGGCCCGCTAGCTTTTTTAAGAAGATAGAAAGTGATGAGAACAGGAAATTCAAGTGTAGTGAATATGGTGAGTGCCGAAACAAAATCATTTCCGTTTACTTGCATCCATTGAAAATAAATGAGCATGGTTAATACAAGACCAAGCAGAAAATAAGTAAGCCATTTTGTTTTTTCAATTCCAAAAACAATAGGAACCGTTTTGCAATTGTATTTGCGATCACCTTCAATGTCTTCCATGTCTTTCACCAACTCTCTTGCAAACGATACCAGAAAAGAAAAAACAAAATAGAAGAACGTGATAATGAAAATGGAATATGCCGGTGCTACTGCTGAACTATCGGTTAAACTGAAAAGATGTTGCTCATATATGGCCACAATAAGCACCACAAAACCACTGAGGAAGGCGACAATAATATTACCGGCAAGCAATCTCCTTTTATAACCAGTAGAATAAAACCAAAGAAAAGCAGCAACAAGCGGATGAATTAAAGCTAGCTTTAAACTTCCGGCCTGCCAAGCAACATATATGGCGATAATTATACCCGATCCCGAAAGAAATTGATGGAGCAACATGGCTGCTCTGCGTGGAATAACACGATCAATAAAAATTCTCTTTGGTTTATTTACTTCATCAATCTTTACATCGAAATAGTCATTGATTACATAGCCACCAGCAGCAATTAGTACCGTTGAAAGAACCAATAGCAAAAAAGTAAAATCATTAAGCGTAGTTGCAATTTGTGCTTGCGCTAAAATGGGTTTAATAATCGTGTACTGAACCAGGTATTGAGTGAGCGCAATAAAAAACAGGTTAAGCCAGCGAATGAGGCGGAGTAACGAAATAATCTGTTTCATGCTGAAGAATTATTACAAAGCTAAAAGAAGAATTTTGTTGTAAACTTAAATTTCAAGTTTGTAACCTCAACAATCAACTAAGAGTTAAATTGAATTACCATTTATTCTGAAGCTTTAAAACTTTCTCAATTACATCCCTAACGCAACCCTTGCCTCCTGAAAGTGGTGATATGTATTTGGCAACACTGATAATTTCGGGCGCAGCATCATAAGGGCAACAAGAAATACCACATAAATTCATTACTTCAAGATCAGGAATATCATCGCCCATATATATCGCATTAGCAAATTCAATGCTGAGAGTTTCAGATATTTTATTGAGTGCTTCAATTTTATTTTCAACTCCTGAGAGTATGTGCTGAATTCCTAAGCCCTGCAATCGCTTAACCACACCTTCTGAGGTTCCGCCTGTGATTACAATTATTGTGAATCCTTTTTTTACAGCAAGCTGCAATGCATAGCCGTCACGAATGCTCATGGTTCGTAGCTGATCTCCATTGTTAGTGATTAATAAAGTTCCATCTGTTAGCACGCCATCAACATCAAGAATAAAAGTTGTGGCTCTTTTAAAAAGTTCGAAGTAGTGTGTTGAGTTTTCCTGCACTAAAAATTATTTTTGATTATCGCGCCATTCATATACCCATGAAGACTGAATCATTTCTAAATGGCTTTCATTACTCTCTTCTCTTTTTCCTGAAAAGCCCGGGAGTTCAATTACCCATTCAATCAATTCGGTGAAGCGGATGCGGTAGATTTTTGATTCGCCAAAATCGTCACCAAATTTTTCATAAAGTTTTTGCGCAATGTCTTCGTGGTCTGTCCAATGAATGGGTGGTTCGTGCATGATTAATTTTTTTAAATTCTTTTTTAGGAATGAAAATTATTCGCCGAGTATTACTGATTGATCAGGAACTTCAACTTCAATTTCTCCGCTACCGGCGCTCAGCAAACATTGACAAGATAAACGCGAGCTTAGTTTTGGATTGCGTGCGCGATCAACAAAATTTTCTTCTTGATCACTGATCTCTTCCACAAAGTCACTTCCTTTTTCAAGATAAATGTGACAGGTGCTGCACGCACATACACCACCGCAGTTATGGTGCAATTGAATGTCATTCTTTAATGCAACTTCGAGAATGGTGTCGCCTTCTTCGGCGTTAATGGTGAGTGGTTGCTTCTCTTTTTCTTCAAACCTGAAATGAATGGTGTACATTATTTATTTAAGTGCGGCGAAGATATAACCAATGAATAACAAAAGAGTTCGATTCAAAATCTATTCATAAATCTAACCTTACGTTATTGCTTGATGATTTGCTTTTCAAGAATTTTTGATCCGCATATTACTTGAAGCATATACATGCCTGAAGAAAAATTGTTCATGCTGAAATTTGTGCTATAACGATTTTGCTGATTGCCATCATTGCGGTAAAAAACTTCATTCCCCATCATATCAAATAAATGAATTGATACGTTAGATTCTTCTTCAATACTCAATTGAATATTACATTGATCATGAACCGGATCGGGATAAATGCTCACCAATTCTTGCTCATCACTAATTTTACAAGTAACCTTAACTGTTTTCTTTATGGTACCACTTGAACCGCATGAGTTAACTGATTTTACTTTTAGATCTCCCGTTACCGTACCCCAATTAACTTTTATAGCAGTTGTTCCTTGCCCGGTAGTAATTACCACACCTGAAGGTGGAGTCCAGGTATAAGTGGTTGCTCCAAATACAGGCGATGTTGAAAAACTAATATTTTGAGAGTTAGCACATACTGAGCTGGGCCCGGTTATCTTGATTGGTTTGGCAGGTTTCCCTGTTACACTAAGTTTCAATAAGTTTCCTGCACCACAATCATTGTAAGCATAAACTTTTATAGAGTCGCTTAAAAAATTTGACGGAAATGAAAAATCTGCAGAAGTGGTTCCCTGACCATTAAGAATTGTAAGAGAAAGTGCACCCCATGTATATCCTAATGCGCCATCCACTGGAATTATAGAATAAGTAACAGTATCTTTACACAGCCCTACCGTTGGACCGCTTATTATGCCGCTTAATATTGGAGCTGCTGCGTTTTCATCAATTATACCATTACAATTGTCATCCAAACCGTTGCATGTTTCAATACCACCAGGGTGAATTGTATTATCAAAATCACTGCAGTCACCACCTGTTGTAATCCAACCTGCAATAGGTGAACATGAAGAGATTGAATCATGTAAATCACCATAACCATCTGCATCTGCATCTGCAAAATAAATTTTAGGTGGGTCGGCTTTAAGTCGAACGCACCAATAATCAGTACTGCCAAAATTATTCTCTGTTTTATCGCCACTAATTGCTGATTTGCTTGTGCCCGCCAATATTAAACCACAATCAACTCCTTGAAACACCGATGAAAGTTCATCATTTTCAAATCCACCAATGGTTTTATCCCATTCTATAATTCCTCCTGAATCAATTTTGACAATCCAGTAATCATTTCCGCCTTTAGGGTTTTGCGTTTTTTCTCCGCTGATTCCTGAGGCGGAATAACCACCAAGTACGAAACCTCCATCACTGGTTTTATGCATGTCGTTTAATACGTCAGATTTATTTCCTCCATATCTTTTATCCCAAATTTTAGCACCGTTAAGATCAGTTTTTATGAGCCAATAGTCATCTTTACCTCTCTTGGCATTTGTTTGATCACCCACTACATCTGAAGCAGAAAGACCTGCAAGAAGGTATCCGCTTGCAGTTTCAATTATTGATCTTAAAATATCTCTATCATCGCCACCAAATCTATTTGTCCATTGCTTAATTCCGTTTGCATCTGTTTTTACAATCCAATAGTCTTTTCCTCCGTAGCCTGCCTGTTCAATATCTCCACCGCATGAGATAAGTGAATGAGTTAGTCCACCAAGTAAGTAACCCCCATCTGAAGTTTGAATCACGGTAAAAAGATTATCGTCGCTACATCCGCCAAATCGCGCATCCCATAGTTTGTTGCCATTAGAATCCGTTTTTACAATCCAATAATCATTTGCTCCCTGAGTTGTTTGTGTCTTATCTCCATCGGCACCTGAGTCGGAATACCCTCCTAAAATAAATCCTCCATCATTTGTTTCATGAATATCAATCAGCAAATCATTATTGCTACCGCCATATCTTTTGTCCCATATCTTAATTCCCGATGCATTTGTTTTTACAATCCAGAAATCATATTTACCTCGTGTCTCTTGCGACTTATCTCCACTAATGCCGGAGTTTGAGTAGCCTGCAAAAATAAAGTTGCCACTTGAAGTTTCGCAGAATGAAGTTAGCACATCGTAACTGCTTCCTCCAAAATCATAGTCCCAAAGTTTAACACCTGCATAGTTCAGCTTCACGATCCAGTAATCGCTAAGTCCTTTTGTGTTTTGTGTTTTATTTCCGCTTATGGATGATGAAGATCGGCCAGCAAGCATAAAGCCCCCATCAGAAGTTTGTT
>JBKJNS010000120.1:0-3142 GCA_046593455.1 Chitinophagales bacterium
ATTGAATACCGAATGGAATGAAGCACAATTTGCTACTGAATCAAGATTGTTTGATGAACCGCAATCAGTGGATGAATTGCATTTTACTCCGGGAACTCCATTTGCTGCTAAGTTGAGTTGCTCAGTTTTCTTTTGATTTTTTTTAATAGAAGTGACCGCAGTACTCTTAGGTTAAAAATCTTTCCCGCAGATTTCGCAGATAAACGCAGAAATAAATCAGCGACAATCTGCGGGAGATTTTTTTATCGCTAAAGTGGAAGAGTTGTTGAAAACAGATTCACCAAAGTTTTTACTTTCGGCGCTTTATGATTTCGGCAAGAACCAAAGAAGAAATTGTAGCTGCTTCACGAATTGAAGAAGTGGTGGGTGATTTTGTAAACCTCAAACGCAGAGGAACAAATTTCATCGGGCTTTGTCCGTTCCACACTGAGAAAACTCCTTCATTCAATGTTTCTCCATCTAAAGGAATTTTCAAATGTTTTGGCTGCGGAAAAGCAGGTGACTCCATTACGTTTGTTATGGAGCATGAAAAATATTCCTACCCCGAAGCATTAAAATTTCTTGCCCAAAAATATCACATCGCCGTAGAGGAAACAGGTGATGTGGTGAAGGAACAGAGTGATAAAATGTTACATGAATCACTCTACATCATCAACAATTTTGCGCAGGAATATTTTCACGATCAGTTGTATAAATCGGAAGAGGGGCAAACCATCGGCTATGCCTATTTTAAAGAGCGCGGAATGACGGATGAGATGGTTCGCAAATTCAAACTCGGTTATTCGCTGGCTGATTCAGAATCATTTTCCAAAGCAGCTTTAAAGAGCGGATACAATTTAGATCTGTTGAAGAAGGCAGGTTTGATTGTAGAAAGAGGCGGAAGAAGTTTTGACTTCTACCACCATCGTGTAATTTTTCCTATTCTTAATTTAACTGGTAAAGTGGTTGCTTTTGCAGGGAGGATTATGGCGAAAGATGAAAAAGCACCCAAGTACATTAACTCACCCGAAACAGAAATTTATCATAAGAGCCAAATAGTTTATGGAATTTTTCAGGCGAAGAATGCTATAAGGCAACATGATGAATGTTTTTTAACTGAAGGGTACACTGATGTGATTTCCATGCATCAGGCAGGCATTGAAAATGTGGTTGCATCATCGGGCACATCACTTACACAGGAGCAAATAAAACTCATCAAGCGATTCACTTCCAACATCACTATACTCTATGATGGTGATGCAGCAGGAATAAAAGCAGCACTGCGTGGCTTGGAAATGATGGCAAGTGAAGATGTGAATGTGCGCGTGGTTTTATTACCTGATGGAGAAGACCCCGATTCTTTTCTCCATAAAAAGGGAAGCACTGCATTGCGCGAATTTATCCGCGATTCGAAAAAGGATTTCATTCAGTTCAAAGTTGAATTGATGATGAAGGATGCAGGCAACGATCCTTTAAAGAGAGCCGATGTGATAAAAGATGTGGTGAATACATTGGCAACAATTCCCGATGCCATCAAGCGCTCAGTACTAACACGTGAATGCAGCAACATGCTTGCAGTGAGTGAGCAGGTGTTGACGGTAGAAATAAATAAACTCAAACCCAAACAATTTAGAAAAGAACCCGGCGCCGATAAATTCGAAGCCGAAGCAATGCACCAACCGATTGAGCAAACAGTTGATCACACAGAGCAACTGTTTCAAAAAACTGCTGATGATTATCAGGAGCGCGACATCATAAGATTGCTATTGGATTTTGGAAAGGAAATGATGGATGAAGAAACAACTGTTGCCCAATACATTCTTGCCGAAGTAAAAGAAGTGCCGCTAACAAATACTTCTTACAGATTGATGTTGCACGAAATTGAGGCGCAGATGGATGGTGGAAATATTCCCGACCATCATTTTTTTATACAACATCAGGATGCTGCGTTAAAAAAAATTGCAATTGAAATTATTTCATCACCTTATTCACTCAGTGAAAATTGGGATAAAATGCACGACATCTTTGTAACACAACCCGATAAAAATTTCAGGAAAGATGTTGTGACCTCGCTCAATTACTTCAAGATGAAAAAGGTGCTGCAAATGATGAATGATAACCTCAAGGAATTAAAAGCAGCAGCAGGAAAAGAAGAAGATGAAATACATTTTCAATCAATACACAATCGGTTAACAGACATAAAAAAACAATTGGGTATTGAGATGGGAAGTGTGATTGTAAATTGAAATTCGTGAATGGTGAATAATGAAAAGTGAATAGAACCTTTCTCAATTTCCAATTCCTAATTCCTAATTCCTAATTTAAAATCACCCTTTGCTCACAAACGCCATCATGTAATTTTCAATTCTCGAATAATTAATTTCAAGTTGAACTGAAAAATTATTTTTTCTTATTTCTCCTCTCAGTTTTCCTTCCTTGACAAATTCAAAGGGCTCAATAAACAGGTGCTCTTTAAAATCAAGTTGCTTTCTTCCATACCATTTATACATGGCTTCCTTTGCACACCAGTAAATGTATTTATGTTCGGTTGCGTTTTTAGAAGTAATACTTTGTAACTCATCCTCTCTTAAGAATTTATTTTTGATTCGCTCAATCTTCGAATCAATTTTTTCAATATCAATTCCCACCTGTTTGGTTTCACTCATCATCAATGCGCTCAGTTCGGCGGAGTGCGAAATAGAAATATTTACAGGGAAATTGTGAATCAGGGGTTTACCGTTTTCATCACTTTCTAAATGAATAAATTCATTCGTGTTGATTAATCTTCTTAGCAGCACACGACTCGAAAGCCAATGCAATTTGCGAAGCGGATGTTTGATAGAATCAATCAAAGAATTTTCCTTTTCATCCAAAATTAATTGTGAGCGAAACCATTCGGCTGATTCTTCAATCTTCCAGATTGCAATTATGGTATTTTCTGAAACATCGTTTTGTAAAAGCAACGGCATGGTGTAAAAGTAGGGAAGGGGTTGCAACATAATTTGAGGTATGCGGTCAGTGGTTTTTTCAACCTTGATGGAGGTTAATAAAAATTAAATTCATTTGACTCATTCAAGTTCAAGAAGCATCTTTCCCCCTTCTATATTTGCACAATGTCAATTACAATTGAGCAAATAGCCAAACTCACCATTCACAACGGATC
>JBKJNS010000121.1:0-6050 GCA_046593455.1 Chitinophagales bacterium
TTCAGCAATCAATGAAGCTCGCAGTACTTCTTTGTATTCGTAACCGGCATGATCACAACCAACAGCAAGAATTCTTTTTTCCATCATTAAAAATATTTTTACAAAATTAAGTTTTTGTATTTCTTAAGAATGAAGAAATTTGTTGCTCAATCAACATCAAATAATAACCAATGATTACATCTTCACTTAAACCTGAGAATTGGACCAGCGTAAAAATAATTTATGAGGAAGGCATTGCCTCGGGTAATGCAACTTTTGAAACAGAAGCTCCAACTTGGGAAAATTGGAATAATTCTCATTTACCGTTTGCGAGATTAATTGCAACTGATGGAAATGAAATTTTAGGATGGGCAGCTCTCAGTCAAGTTTCTGAAAGATGTGTTTATGCAGGTGTAGCTGAAGTGAGTGTTTATATAAAAGCAAATTCAAGAGGTAAGGGAATCGGAAGTTTGTTGCTGAATGCGCTTGTAAAGGAAAGTGAAGCAAACAACATCTGGACATTAACAGCGGGCATCTTTCCTGAGAATGAATCATCTCTTCGCATTCACCAAAAGGCCGGCTTCAGAGTTGTAGGAAGAAGAGATCGAATAGGAAAAATGAATGGCAGATGGAGAGACACTTTACTGCTTGAAAGAAGAAGTAAAATAACCGGAATTGATTAACCGGCTTTTTCTTCTCTCAATCTTTTCTTCTCTTTATTTATGCTTACTCTTTTCGAAATAATAATTCCAATCTCAAATAAGCCATATAGCGGAATTGCAACCAGCGTTTGGCTGAACATATCAGGCGATGGTGTAATCATTGCCGACAACAATAAAATAATCACCAATGCAACCTTGCGATACTGCGCAAGAAACTCATGTGTAGCCAGGCCGATCTTTGCCAAAAAATAAATAATGAGTGGAAACTCAAAAACCAACCCGCATGCTAAACACAAACCGGTGATTGTTTCAATGTAAGAAGAGAGGTTGATTTGATTCGCCACTTCGGCGCTCACCTGATAAGTTCCCAGAAAAACAACAGTGAACGGAACAATAAAATAGAAACCAAACAAAACACCGATGTAAAAAAGCAATGATCCTGCAAGCACAATACCCGTTGCTGCACTTTTTTCTTCTGCATGCAGTGCGGGGCTCAGAAATTTCCATAACTCCCACAACAAATACGGGAAAACAAAAACCAACCCCACCGTAAATGCAGTTTGCAAATGAATCATGAACTGCGCCGACATATCAATGTTGGTGATTGAAAAAGAAAAATCACCTACACATAAGCCGGGAAGGTGAAGTTTGTTTCCAAGAGAACACATTTGTTTGAAGGTCCAGAAATCTGATCGCTTGGGTGCAAGAAGAATGGTATCGAATAAAAAACTTTTATTGATGAACAATACAATTGCAACAGAAAGTATAGCAACCAATGCGCGGAAAATATGCCAGCGCAATTCTTCAAGGTGGTCGAGAAACGACATCTCTGCCTCATCACCGCCTCTTCTTTTTATAAAAATATCTAAGAAACCCAATGGAGAACTGAAGAATTAAAATTGAAGAATCATCCCGAAACTCCAAAGGTACAATCGATCTTGATGAACTTCATTGGATAATCACTTAGTTCCAAGAATCTTTGCCAGCTCATCGAGTTTAGGTGTAAGAATAATTTCGGTGCGGCGATTTTTTGCTTTGCCTTCGGGTGATGTATTAGGTTGAACAGGAAAATATTCTCCTCTCCCGCTGGCAATAATTTGTTTAGGGTCAACTCCATAGTCGGTAAGTATTCTTATAATGCTGGTTGCGCGCAACACACTAAGGTCCCAATTGTCTTTCATGGTACCGGTGCCTGCAAGAGGAACATTATCGGTGTGGCCTTCAACAGTAATATTGATATCAGGATTTTTCTTTAACACCTCCGCCAATTTCTGTAATGCAGTTTTTCCTTTGGGGTCCACTTCAGTACTTCCTGATTTGAATAATAATTTTTCGCTCAATGAAACGTAAACCTTCCCATTTTTTTGTTCTACCGTCAAATCACTTTTTTCAAATCCTAATAATGCATTTTGAATTTTTTGGCGAAGTGCATTGGTAGCGGAATCCTTTCTGTTCAGCAGAGATTGAAGTTCTGCTAACTTCTGTTCACGTTGTGCAAGGTTAGTTTGCAATGAATCAAGCTGGTCTTCTTTCTTACGCAAATCAGTCTGCTTCTTTTTAATTGAATCAAGCAGTGCCAATCTTTCTGTTGATGATTTTGAGAGCAACAATTTATTCTGCGCCACTGCATCTTCATACAGACTATTGATGTCGCTGTTTTCCTTAGTCGCTTTTTGCAATTGATCACCAAGCCGCGAAGTATCCTGCGCAAGTTTGTTTACTTCATTATTCAAATCATCTATTTGCGAAGTAAGATTTGCAATTTGATCATTCGCACTATTGAGTTGACTTCTTAAGTCGCCATTCTCCCGTTTGAGTTTATTATTTAAGTCTTGCTCGGCCTGAAATTTTTTGGTTGGAACGCAGGCAGAAAAAAATCCCGCAACCATCATTAACAAAAAAGCAACTCTCATCAATTTCATATTGGTTATTTTATTTGAAACAAAAGTAGCTGAATTAAAAGGCGCAATCATTTTGATGATTCACACTTGAATGTTTAAAATGAGTTTTACATAACACATGAAACAGCAACGATTACTAAAAATAATAATTGAGTTCGGTTGCTTCAAATAAAAAAGCCACCCTGTTTTCAGAATGGCTTTCGTTTTTCAAAAAAAATTATTATCTGATTGAAACTAAGTTGGTTTTTAATTCACCAGCTTGTGTTACTGCAACCAAATACATTCCGTTAGAAAGGTTATTAAGATCAAGACGAACTTCATTTGCATCTGCTGTTTGTGTAAGCATTGTTTTGCCTGCCATATCGGTTATAACAATATTCATTTTCTCAGAAGCAAGATTACTTGAGATCGTAACTCTTTTTTCAAATGAATAAATGGTGATGCCTGAAGTTGTATTCACTTCAGGAATTCCTGTTCCAAAACTTGAGCAAGCATTAATTGCTTTATTCGGAGTTTTCTCATAGGCCCAATCTTTTACAGTGAGTTTCTTCATGTCTTCACTATAATCACAACGTATCCATCCATAATTAACATCGCCATTCGCAACCAATCTTACACCAATTGATGCATCAACAATTCCACCGGCCCAGTTATAATAATATGCACCACCATAAGCAAGACCCATAAGAGGGTAATATAAGAGAGATGCTCCAGTTGAATTAACAAATATTAGGTCATTAACGTTAAACCAATTCATGTTTGAATTAATTACTTCGCCACAATCAATGGCATAAGGAAAAGCATGATTAATACTTGTGAATGAAACCAAGGAACCCGCAACTGAATTGGATGAATAAGGCAAAGCAAAACCAAATAAGAAGCTAGATCCTTTTCTGAATTTTACCTGAAAATCATTGGTTCCATCACCATTCAAATCAACTTTTTGAGTTTCATTGTTATTGTCAAGAACCTTATCTGGGTTTACATCGTGATAAACAACCTGAGCATTTGCGCTGCCTGCAGCAACGATTGCTCCTGCAATAGCAGAGTAAGCAATTAATTTTTTTTGTAGTGTAGAATTTTCTTTTTTCATGAGTTTGATAATTTGTTTCAAATGTATATAAATAACGGAAACAAAAAATAAAAAAAGCCACCTCTTTCGAAGTGGCTTTCATTTCTAAAAAGAAATTTTATTAGCGAATAGAAACTTTATTGGTTTTTACATCACCGCCTTTGGTAACTGTAACCAAATAAACACCGGTTGCTAAATCACTTGCATTAATACTTAAGCTGCTTTCGTTAGTTGTTTGATTGATCAAACTCTTACCAAGCAAATCGCTAACTACAACATTCATTTCACCGGCAGTTGCAGGTGCTGAAACGTTGATTGTTTTTTCGAATGAATAAATTGAAATGTTGCTTGCATTGTTTACATCTGCAATACCAACATTCAGACCTTCACCAGCAGCAAGACCAGTGTTAACAGTTGACTGCCAACCCCAATCTTTAACAGTTAATGTAGTAAGATCAATGTTGAATTCGCAACGTACCCAACCATAATACTGATCGGTTCCATCATTCAATCTAACTCCAAGGTATTGATCACCTGCACCCGGCTGCCAATTATAATAATAAGCACCGCCGTAAGCCAATCCCATTAAAGGATAATAAATGTAGGATGGCATTCCATTGTAAGAGAACAAAAGACTGTTAACGTTAAAGAAATTTGCATTAGAATTAATAACTGCTCCGCTTGAAAATGCATAAGGGAATGCATGATTAATACTGGTAAATGAAACTAATGATCCTGCAACAGAATTAGAATCATAAGGCAATGCAAAAGCAAAAATGAAACTTGCGCCTGTTCTGAATTTAACTTCAAAGTCGCTGGTACCATCGTTGTTCAAATCGATTTTTTGCAACTCATTGTTTGTATTCAATACCTTATCAGGATTAACATCGTGATAAACAACCTGTGCATTGGATACATTACCGGCTGCAATCATTGATACAGCAAGTGCAGAATAAGAAGCTAATTTTTTTTGTAGTGTAGAGTTTTCTTTTTTCATGTTTTAGATTTTATTTTTCAAAAGTAATGGGAAATGTCGAAATACCAATAATTTTTAAAAAAAATTATTGCTGCGGTGCTGTTTCAGTTTTAATCTTGTTCCTGTAAAGCTTTTCATCAACCGCTTTTACCATCTTATCAATATCCAAATCCTCTCCCAAAAATTCCGAAATTGATTCTGCAACATCTCTTGGATTATCGATTGATGAAGTGTAGTCAACATACAACACTTCGGTATTCGGCATTCTTGATAACAGTGCTTCAGCCTTTTCAATATGTTTCTTAAATGCTTCGGCAAGAACAATAGGATATGCATCTGCTTGTGATTTCTTACCCAGCATTATTTGTTGCGAGCGAAGCACTTCTGCCATATCTCGCCTCATAAAAATTATTTTATACTCATACTTGGGCGAAAGATTAAAAAGTAAAGGAGCAACTATTTTAACAGCTTTTCCTTGTGCTTCACCAATCCATTTTGAATCGGTCATCATCTTTTTTGTTTTTTCGTATTCATAATAACCTTTCGGATTGTTATCATCGGGAGTACGAACTTTATCTGTAAGAATTTCAACGCCGCCTGCATCAAGCATTTGCATCATCATCGATGTTCCGGTGCGTGGTAAGCCAGTTACAATTGTTATTGTTCCCAGAATTTTTTCTGAAATGAATTGACGGTGCTCCTCGGCTTTCTCGGGCTGATTTAGTTTTTCATCATACAACTGAATCAACCATTGATGTGCTTTGCGGTTTCCCGGTGTAAGGTTGCAGCAGACTTCAAACGCCTGTGCTGCCTGTTCATAATTTTCAAGATTCATCAAAGCTTCACCCAAATGATAATGCGCTAAAGGATAATAGTACTGAAGCCCGATGGTGTTAAAAGCTTCTTCTGCCGCTTCTTCATTCATTCCTTTGCGTAGATAAACTGTGGCTAATCCATCGTGCGCAGGGGCTTGTTGTGAGTCTATCTCGAGTGCGCGCATAAATGAGCGCTGTGCATCATCGAATTGCTGAATGCGTAAATAAATTTTACCAATCTGTATGTGTAGCGAAGGCATGTGTGCCGCTTTTTCCTCGGCAATTTTTAAAACATCAAGAGCTTTTCTTGTTTGGTATTCCAGCAGAAGCAAAGCCGCTTCCATAATATCCATCTTAGCTATTTCGGCGCCTTTAACCTCTTTTACCTTTTCTAATGCCGCTCTGAATTCAGGAACTTTTCTAAGCGACTGATAACAAGTAATCAATGAAAGACCATATCGAAGCTGTGGGTCTTCGGCAAATATTTTCTCCAAAATTTCTGCTGCCTTCTCATAACTCTTGCGATAGATTAGAATGCGTGAGAGATAATAACTCGACTCGCGAATATTATTATCCATTGCTTTCTGCTTGTCTTCACCTGGGTTTTCTACATAGCCCAAAGCAATCAGTTGATTCATTGCTTCC
>JBKJNS010000167.1:0-4291 GCA_046593455.1 Chitinophagales bacterium
AAAAACTTTTTAAAACAACTATATGACCTATCCTGCTATTACGAAGGAACAAATTCCATATCAGCTTTTGATACATAATGAAGTTTTGACTGAAGCAGAAGAAAAACAGTTGCGAAAAAACAAACTTCAAAAAGCAGTTCAGCAAAACAAACTTTTCTATTCAAAAGCAAAAATTGTTTTTGATACAGCCGAGGGAACCAAAGAAGTACTTGCAAATATTTGGGAAGTAACTGATAATAATGTGATGCTTAAGGGAGGAATAAATATCCCTGTATGTTGCATCAGAGATGTTTTTCTTGAAAACAATAATTAGCAGATTAAATCCACCACAGTAAATTTTTAATACAACATGCTCACAGGATTCTCAAGCAATTGTTTAAATGATTGCAGAAACTTTGCACCGGTTGCACCATCAACAACTCTGTGATCGCAAGAGAGTGTAACTTTTAAAACACTGGAGATTTTTATTTCTTCTTCTACAACAACAACTTGTTTATTAATTTTTCCTATTGCCATTATACATGCATCGGGAGGGTTAATGATGGCAGTGAATTCATCTATATCCATCATCCCCAAATTTGAAATGGTAAATGTGTTGCCCTGCATTTCATCGGGCTGCAATTTTTTTTCTTTTGCCTTTGCTGCAAAAGTTTTTGCCTCGGCACTTATTTGAGCAAATGATTTTTGATCGGCAAAGCGAATTACAGGCACAAGTAAACCTTCTTCAACTGCTACAGCCATTCCAATATGCACATGATGATTGTAGCGAATTTTATCTGTAAGCCATGATGAATTCACTTTCGGGTTTTTCTTTAATGCCAAGGCAGAAGCTTTGATGATGATATCGTTATAAGAAACTTTTTCTTCGGGGAACATGGTGTTGATTTGCTCGCGCATATCGGCACAACGATCCATGCTGATCTCCATAGTTAAATAAAAGTGTGGTGCCGAAAATTTACTCTCTGCCAATCGGCGCGCAATTGTTTTGCGCATTTGAGATACAGGAACTTCATCAAAACTTTCTTCTTCAACAATTGATGGTGATTGAAATGATGTTGCAGATTTTCCTGCTACTAATTTTTCAACATCGCGCCTAACAATTCTTCCTTCATCGCCACTGCCTTTAACTTTTGAAAGTGTAATGCCTTTATCTTTTGCAATCTTTTTTGCAAGTGGTGATGCTTTAATTCTTCCCTGATCTGTTTGCTGCTCGGCAGTAATTACGCTGGCATAAATTTTTTCTTCTTTGGGTGCAGGAGCTTCCTCCTTCTTTGGAGCAATGGCTTCCTCTTTATTTGGAACAACCGTTTCCTCTTTATTTGGAGCAACTGCTTCTGGTTTTGCTGTTTCACTTTCTGTTAAGAGAGATTTATAATCCTCTCCTTCTTTTCCAAGAATTGCAATAATAGAATCAACTTTTATAGCTGCGCCTTTTTCAGCACCAATGTATAAGAGCGTACCTTCTTGAAAACTTTCAAATTCCATTACGGCTTTATCAGTTTCAATTTCGGCAAGCAAATCACCACTCTTAATTTTATCTCCAACTTTTTTATGCCATGCTACAAGAACTCCTTCAGTCATTGTATCACTCATCTTCGGCATTCTAACCACTTCAGCCATACTTAAATTTTTTACGGGGTCAAAAATAGAAATTTGCAATCGTTAGATCACCATCAAAAAAACTTAAAAATAAAAACTAATAATCCAGCTCAAGCTTAAGCCGGTCTTTTAAATCTTGCAGTTTGGGATTCTTTGAAAGCAAACTGTCAAACTTTTCTTTTGCAGTATATGGCTTTCTGGTATTTTCCACTTTCAATTTTGTTTTATCTACTTCAATTCTTAAATCAATTGCTTTTTTATCTAATTCTTTTTTAAGGAAATATCTCATGTCTTCCTGCTCCCCTTGCAGCGCATGCAAATGAGCATCATTACCAACTTTAAAAACTATTGCAACATTGTCAATTAATTCGGGCGGATAACTTTCAAGAATTGCGAGTAAAAATTTTTTGCGTTCACTGCTTACCTTTTCGAGATAGCTTTTCCATACTTGCTGAAATGCGAATGCTTCAATTTTTTCATAAACCAAGTCTTTCTCTTCTGTTTCATCTGCTATCTTTTTCTCAATTACTGCTTTTCTTAGTTCTGCAATTGTAGGCAGTTTAACCGAATCATTGATAATTTTTTTTGGAATTGAACCCTGTTTTTCTGGCGATAAAGGAGGTGCAACATTTTTCCTTTCAATTACACCCGGCTTCTCTTCTGCAACTAACAAAGGCAGATCATCTTCCGTCAGCCCTTTTTTTTTTAGTGCCTCAAGTTCTTTTGAAAGCGAAACAGCATGCTGAACATTGCACAGCTTTATGAGCGCAAATTCAATGGTTAGTCTTTTGTTCTTGCTCATTCGGTATTGCTGATCAGCTTCGTTCAAAATACTGAGAGCCGTTAATAAAAATGATGATGGCGCAAGGCTTGCCTGCTGAACATACCGTAATTTAATATTTGCCGAAAAATCAAGCAACACATGCGTTGCGGCGTCCTTGGCAACTAACAGTTCACGAAAATGATCTGCGAGTCCGCCAATAAAATTTTCACCATCAAAACCCTTTTGCAAAATCTCGTTAAAAGTTAAAAGCGAAGAAGTAGTATCAGTTGAAAGGAAAAAATCGGTAAGGCGGAAAAAATAATCGTAGTCGAGAATATTTAAATTTTCAATTACGTCGATGTAATTGATTTTCCCTCCCGAAAAAATACTGATTCGGTCAAACATTGAAAGCGCATCGCGAAGCGCACCATCTGCTTTTTGTGCAATAATGTGGAGCGCATCTGCATCAGCAACAATATTCTCCTTCTTCGCAATTTGGGCAAGATGTTTCACCATGTCTTCAGTTCTTATTCTTGCGAAATCAAAAATCTGACAGCGAGAAAGAATAGTAGGAATAATTTTATGCTTCTCGGTAGTTGCTAAAATAAAAATGGCGTATGATGGCGGCTCTTCCAATGTTTTTAAAAAAGCATTGAACGCCTGCTGGCTCAGCATGTGAACCTCATCAATAATGTAGATTTTTTTCTTGCCTGCCTGTGGTGCAAACCGCACTTGCTCTATCAATGCACGAATATCTTCAACAGAATTATTTGAAGCAGCATCCAATTCAAATATATTGAAGGAGGCATTTTCATTGAATGAAGTGCACGATGCACATTCATTACAAGGTTCAAAATCATTTGAAATGTTTTCGCAGTTAACTGCCTTTGCAAGAATGCGGGCACACGTAGTTTTTCCTACCCCACGCGGGCCGCAAAAAAGAAATGCCTGTGCAAGCTGATTGGTTCGCAATGCATTTTTGAGTGTACCTGCTACCTGTGGTTGCCCAATCACATCTTCGAAACGTGAGGGACGGTACTTGCGGGCCGATACTATAAAGTTTTCCATGCGGGGCAACAAATATTGAAAAGAAAATCGGATTGCAGATTTAAATAAGGTGATTGTGGGAAAGAAAATTTTTCCACAAGCAAAATATTACTGCTGATCGCGTTGAGCAATTCGCTCGAAAACAGATTGAATTATAGAGAGCACAATACTAAATCCCAAGGCTGACCAAAAACTTGCGATATGAAAACCGGGGATCATTTTACTTGCAAGTAGAACAACAAGCGCATTAATTACAAGCAGAAACAAGCCAAAAGTTACAATTGTAACCGGCAATGTGAGAATGATCATTACAGGTTTTAAAATGGTATCAAACAAAACCAAAACTGCAGCAATTACAATTGCCCATGCCGGCGATTCTATGCTTACCCCGGGAATAAGAAATGATGTAATAAGTATTGCCAAACCATTTACAAGCAATCGAAGAATAAAATTCATGCAACAAAGAAAAAACAATTAACACAATCTGCAACTATCGGCAAAGCGAAGTTCTCTTAATTACCTTTGACAAAATTTATTGAAATGAAAAATGCTTTGATAGAATGCGTACCAAATTTTAGTGAAGGCCGTGATCTCAATATCATTAAACAGATCACTGATGAAATTGAAAGTGTTGAAGGCATTCGCCTTTTGGATGTTGATCCCGGTAAAGCAACTAACAGAACAGTGGTAACATTTGTTGGAAATCCTGATGAAGTTATTGAAGCAGCATTCCTTTCCAAAAAAAAAGCAGCAGAATTAATTGACATGAGCAAACACAAAGGTGAGCATCCACGTATGGGAGCTACTGATGTTTGTCCGCTTATACCGGTTTCGGGAATTACAATGGAAGACATTGTTGCGTATTCAAAGAAACTTGCTGAA
>JBKJNS010000223.1:0-2560 GCA_046593455.1 Chitinophagales bacterium
TTACAGCGGTACACTGGATGATGGAACAGTTTTTAGCGGATCAAGTCCAATATCTGTTTCGGTTTCACCAATTTTAACACATACTTATTCGATAGCAACATTAACGGATGCAAACACTTGTTCAAGCACTTCGGGCGGAAGTGCAACAGTTACAGTAAATCCAAGACCTACATCATCTTTAACAGGTACTACAACAATTTGCGATGGTAGTTCAACTAATCTTTCGATTGCATTTACCGGAACCGGTCCTTGGAATTATGCGATCAATGGTGGCGCTGTTATTACTACTTCTATCAATCCTGAAACAGTTTCTGTTTCACCAGCTATATTAACTGCTTACAATGTTACTTCATTGTCTGATGCTAACTGCACTTCGAATGCAGGTGACAGAACAGGCACTGCAACAATTAGTGTTAACCCAAGACCTACCTCTGTAATTAGTGGCGATGCAACAATTTGCAATGGAGGTTCAACTAATCTTTCAATTTCATTTACAGGAACAGGGCCATGGAATTATGCAATCAATGGAGGAGTTTCAGTAAGCACTTCAAATAATCCTGAAACAGTTTCTGTTTCTCCTACTTTCTTAACTGTTTACAATGTTACTTCATTGTCTGATGCAAACTGCACTTCGAATGCAGGTGACAGAACAGGTACTGCAACCATTACAGTAAAACAAAAATCTGCTGATCCAACATCGGCGACTGCTTCTTTAACTTCAATTTGCATTGGACAAAGCACCACGCTTACGCTTAATGGCGGCGGCGGCGGTGACAATGAAACGATTCAGTGGTACACAGGATCATGCGGCGGAACTCCTGCAGGAACAGGAAACAATCTGGTAGTGAGTCCTACAGTTAATACAACTTACTATGGAAGATATGAAGATGGCGCGCCATGCAGTTATAATTCAGCTTGTGCAACGGTAACTATTACCATGGGTGGGCCGGTACATAACGTAACACAGAATACTTATTTCTGTACCATACAAGCAGGTGTTAATGCATCGAACAACGGTGATGTGCTTGATGTAGCTGCAGGAACTTATGTTGAGAATGTAGTTGTAAATAAAGAAGTAACTATTGGTGGTGCAGGTGTTGGAATTACGATTGTTGTACCGGCACTTTCTTCACCTAATTCTTGCGGTGGTTCATTATGCCCAACAGCGAGCAACATCTTCCTTATACAAGCAAATAATGTAACAATCCATGACCTTACTGCTGATGGAGATAACACTTTACTCACAAGTGGGGTAACTTCATTAGGTGCTGATCTTGATGCACGCAATGGAATTATTACTGATCATCTTTCAGGAACATATACGAATCTTGAAGTATTCAACACGACCATCAAGAATATTTACCTGCGTGGTTTGTATGCTTCGACCGGAGGTTCTTTCAACTTCGATAATAATACAGTAACTAATGTTCAGGCAACTACTAACTCCATTGGTATTTTTAATTTTGGCGGTGCGGGAACAATCTCAACCAATACAGTTACCAATGCAACAATTGCTGCTAACAATTCAAAAGGAACTGTTTTCAAATACAACATTGTTAGCAGTTCAAATGGCGGTATTCATACTGACAATAATGGCAGCAGCGGCGGCACCACGGATACTATTCGCAACAACACAGTTTCAAATGGTTTAGCAAATGCATTTGGCATCTGGGTATTTGCACCTTATAAAAATGTAGTTGTAAAAGACAATAGCGTAACTAATGTTGCTGTAGGAATGTCTCTGGCAGGATCGTATGCAGGTGCAACTCCAATATTCACCGGCAATACAATTGATGGCCAAAGCATTGGTGGTTCAACAGGAATGTATTTAACAACCAGTTTGTTTGGCTTCGGATCAACTGATGTTAACTGCAACTTTGAAAATAACTATGTAAAGAATTGTGGTGATAATTTCTATCTGGAATCGGAGTCGGGTTATACTTTGAATTTAACCGCTCATACGAACTCTATTACTGGACATATCAATAGCGCAGTAACTATTTCAAATTCAGGGACAGCCAATGTAAATATGTCTTGCAACTGGTGGGGTGGAATTGATGCTTCAGCAATTGGTTTGTCGATAGTTGGAACAGCAACCTATATCCCATTCTTAACAAGCAGTACTGATAACTCAGTTGATGCAGGATTTCAAACTGCTGAAGTTTGCGGTGCTTGTGCAACAGTTGCTATAACCGGAGCTACTCAATATTGCGAAGATGATTTAACAACTACTCTTACAGCAAGCATTACCGGAAACGGGACACCAATTAGTTATCAGTGGAGCAATGGTGGAAATATTTCTGGAGCAACCAATCCTACTTATAATGCTTCAGCAGGAAGTTATACTGTTACCGTTAATTTCAGCAATGGCTGTTCAGTTACTTCAACAAATTTTGTGGTAATTGAAAACCCTACACCTAATGCAGGGTTTGATATTGGCTTAGGCAGTTTCTGCATAGACGAAACTTTAGTAACTTTTATTGCTTCTCAAGTTGGTGGATTATTTACAAGTGATGGTGCAGGGTTAGTTGATAACGGTAATGGCACTGCAAACTACAAT
>JBKJNS010000022.1:0-2622 GCA_046593455.1 Chitinophagales bacterium
ACTCCGCATGAATGTAGTTACATCATTCACACTTATTTAATTGGCTAAGTGAGCGTGCTTTCAGTTTAGAATTGAGTTGAATGCACACATTAACTGTGTTTTATAGCACCGCAGTAATCGTATGTGGTTGGATGCCCCTGTCAAGTTCTATAAAGCCATCATCAGAAATATAATCGTTGTCAATTTGAATCGAAATAATTTTCCCGATTACCAGAACGTTTAATTCAATGGGAATAATTTGCGGAAGTGATAATGCATATTTAATTGTGCTTTCTTTTACAAAAGGAGCAGCAATATTTTCTTGAAACTCAGGTGTTAATCCTGCTTCTGCAAACTCACTTATCGCAACTTCATACTTGGCGTTTGTTTAATAGCTTTCACTACAAAGTATGTATTGATTTGATTAATTGTGTAAACTCCGGTTGCCATTATATTAACCAAAGTATGTGGCGTTGCTTTTACAGGTCTGTTAATATATCCGACCAAAGGCGGATTGGAACCGATATGCACAATGCTGCTAAAAATCCCAAGGTTAGTGTGCCCATTCTTATTTACAGTGCCAATAAGATTTACAGATTTAAAACCAGTGAGGCTATTGATGAACTTAGCCCGGTAAAACCTTTCCCATGATTCGATATCGGAAGTGCTATATAATGCCATGCAATTATGTTAATTAAGAACTAAACATTATACAGAGTAAATTGTTTTCAAAAATATGAGTGAAGCAACGCTAATTTTTCCCCACCAATTATTTAAAGAGCACCCTGCTCTTAAAAAAAACAGACAAGTCTACCTGCTGGAAGAATGGCTTTTCTTTCGTGAATATAATTTTCATAAGCAGAAAATAATTTTGCATCGCTCAGGTATGAAGTTTTATGAAAAGTATTTATTGGAAAAAAAATATGCAGTAGAATATATTCAAACAACAGATGAGAAAAATGAAGTAACTAAATTGATCGCATTTTTATCGCAACAGAAAATCACCTCAATTCACATTGCTGATGTTGTGGATTACTGGTTAACAAAACGCATCACGGCTGCTTGTAAAAAACATTCCATAAAATTAAAGGTCCATATCTCGCCATCATTTCTAAATACAATGGATGAAGTAGCGGATTATTTCAGCAAGAAGAAAACTTATTTTCAAACAGATTTTTATATACATCAGCGCAAGCAACGTAAAATTTTATTGGAAGCTAACGGCAAACCAATTGGTGGCAAATGGACTTTTGATGCCGATAACAGGATGAAGTTTCCTAAAAAAGAAATTGTACCTGCAATTCAATTCCCCAACCAAAACATTTATATCGCTGAAGCCGCTGAATATGTGCAACAACATTTTTCTCAAAATTATGGAAGTGAAAATGCCCCGCATTTTTTTGTTGCCACTTTTAAAGAAGCTGAAGAGTGGCTAAGTGATTTTTTAAAAAATCGTTTTGAAAAATTCGGGATATATGAAGATGCAATTGTTGCCGGTGAAAATATTTTACATCACTCGGTACTTGCGCCCATGCTCAACACAGGCTTATTAACGCCGCAACAAATACTGGATGCTGTGATGCAGCATGCAGCACAAAACGATATTCCATTAAATTCATTGGAAGGTTTTATCCGGCAAATTATTGGCTGGCGGGAATTCATTCGCATTGTATATGAGCGGGAAGGCAGTAAACAACGCACCACTAACTATTGGAAGTTTAAACGAAAAATTCCTCCAAGTTTCTGGACGGGTAATATCGGCATTCTACCGATTGACATCACCATCAAAAAAGTTTTGCAAACCGGCTATTGCCATCACATAGAAAGGCTGATGGTATTGGGAAATTTTATGCTGCTCTGTGAGTTTGACCCTGATGAAGTACACCACTGGTTTATGGAATTATTTATTGATGCCTATGATTGGGTGATGGTGCCCAATGTATATGGCATGACGCAGTTTGCCGATGGCGGCTTGATGACAACGAAACCCTACATAAGCGGCAGTAATTATTTAATGAAGATGAGTAACTACGAAAAAGGAGATTGGCAGCAGGTATGGGATGGACTGTTTTGGCGCTTTATGCATGTGCACAGAGATTTCTTTTTACAAAACCCAAGACTTGGTATGCTGGTAAGAACATTTGATAAAATGGCGGAAGAAAAAAGAAATACTCATTTGGCAAATGCAGAAAAATATTTAAGCAGCTTATGATCAAAAAGAAACCCTGGAACCGGGTTAACCTTCCTGTATATAGCATTAGCAGTAAAACTATTCACAATAATAACATGCACATCATCACCTACGCATCGCAGATAAGTATGCAGCCCAAGCGTTTTATATGCGGCATTTATTATGGTACACAAACCTTAATCAATATAGAAGCATCGGGTGAATTTATATTGCAATTGCTTGCAGATAGTCAATACAGATTAGTTGATTTATTAGGTAAAAAAACGGGAAAGATGATTGACAAAATAACTCGCCTGCAAAAAAGAAATGAGTTGATCAACTGGAATAACTTTTACGTTTTAAAAAATTGCTTGGCTGTTATGCAGCTAAAAGTAATCAGCAGTTTTGAGGGCGGAGACCATAAAGATTTTTATGTGAGGTGGTAGGATATAAAAATTTAAACGAAGGAAATG
>JBKJNS010000026.1:0-2504 GCA_046593455.1 Chitinophagales bacterium
CAAACTCAAAGTAATTTTTGATGCTTCGGTTGAAATCCGAACATCCATCATCAATGCAACATTCATCATCATTGTAGCATTTGTTCCGCTATTCTTTTTGTCGGGCATGGAAGGAAAACTTTTGGCACCGCTTGGTATTGCATTTATTGTTTCACTCTTCGCTTCGCTCATAGTTTCAATTACACTCACTCCCGTTTTAGGAAGCTACCTTTTAGCCAATGAAAAAATGTTGCAAAAGCAACATGGCGAAAGTTGGATAGTGCAACGACTGCAAAAAATTTACACCGCTTCACTCATAAAAATAATGCGTTGGAAAAAAACAGTCATTACAATATCGGTAGTGTTATTGGTAGCAGCACTTTTTACCATGAGCCAGTTGGGAAGAAGTTTCTTACCTGAATTTAATGAAGGTTCTTTAGTGGTAAGTGCCGTTTCATTGCCCGGCATTTCATTGGAACAAAGCAATAAAATAGGAATAGCCGTAGAGAAAGCATTGCTTTCAGTTCCCGAAATAAAAATCACCACACGAAGAACAGGCAGGGCAGAATTAGACGAACATGCACAAGGTGTTAATTCCTCTGAAATAGAAGCTCCATTTATTTTGAAAGACAGAAGCCGCGAAGAATTTATGAAAGATGTTCGTGAAAAGTTAGCAGGTGTTTCAGGTGTGAATATTACCATCGGTCAACCAATAGGACACCGAATTGACCACATGCTTTCAGGAACTCGCGCAAACATTGCCATAAAAATTTTCGGCAACGATTTAAACAAACTGTTTTCACTTTCAAATGAAATCAAAAATGAAATTCAATCGGTAGATGGTTTAGTTGATTTAAGTGTGGAGCAACTCATTGAAATTCCGCAGGTGCAGATAAAAGCAAAGCGTGATATTTTAAATCATTACGGAATTACAATCGGAGAATTTAACGAGTTTATAGATGTAGCATTTGCAGGTGAAAAAGTCGGACAGATATATGAAGGAAATAAAACTTTTGATTTAATCCTCCGCTTTAATGATGCAAACAGAGGCTCCATTGAAAACATCCGCAATACACTTATTGATTTAGGAGTAAGTGAAAATGACGAAATTGCTGATGCAGAAAATAAAAGTTCTTTTCAAGTAAATCAATCACAGCACCGCAGAATTCCACTACACTACATTGCCGACATCGTTAGCACTGCGGGACCAAATACCATCAATCGCGAAAATGTGCAACGCAAAACTGTTGTATCAGCCAATGTTGCAGGGCGCGACCAAAAAAGTGTAGTGCAGGACATTCAGAAAATCATCAACGAAAAAGTAAAACTTCCCGAAGGGTATCACATTGAATACGGAGGACAATTTGAAGCCGAAGCTGAAGCATCGAAAACACTGATGGTTGCTTCACTGCTTTCATTGCTCGTAATTTTCCTTTTGCTCTTTCAGGAGTTTAAGAATGTAAAAATTGCAAGTATCATTTTACTCAATCTTCCGCTTGCCTTAATTGGCGGTGTGTTCAGCATTTATTTTACGAGTGGCATCATGAGTATTCCTTCCATAATTGGTTTCATCACTTTGTTTGGAGTAGCCACACGAAATGGAATTTTATTGGTATCGCATTACAAAACATTAAAAGAAGAAGGACTGAATTTATACGACACCATTATCACCGGTTCAAAAGACAGGTTAAGCCCCATACTAATGACAGCACTTACCGCAGGGCTTGCACTCATACCGCTTGCCATTGCAGGAGATTTGCCCGGCAACGAAATTCAAAGTCCTATGGCAAAAGTTATTTTGGGAGGACTGCTCACATCTACACTGCTCAATATTTTTATTGTTCCCGTGGTTTATTATTTGTCAAACCTGTCTGCTGCAAAGGCTGGCGCTAAAACAGAATTAAAATGAAAAGTAAAATCATCATCATAAAATTATTCGTGCTTGCATTTTGCATCAATGCAAATGCACAATCAACAATGGAAACAGTGCTTGCCGACATTGCCAAAAACAATAAAACAATTTTGGCGAACACTCAATTTTGGGAAGCACAAAAACTCCAATACAAAACAGGATTAACACCCAACAATCCAACCGTTGAATATGATTACTTAGTGGGAACTCCGGTGGGTGCAGGCAACCAAACCGATTTCACCATAGCACAGTCATTTGATTTTCCAACGGCATACATCAAAAAAAATCAATTAGCAAAACAGCAAACCGCACAGGCAGAATTTCATCTCACAGCACAACGTCAAAATATTTTGTTTGATGCAAAAAAAATCTGCATTCAGTTGGTGTATCGTAATAAACTGCAAACTCAGCTCACGCAACAAAAGCAAAACACCCAAAAATTGTTGAACGATTTTAAAACCCGATTAGACATAGGGGAAGGAAATATACTGGATGTAAACAAAGCACAACTCCAACTTATTGAAATAAGAAAACAACATCAGGAAAACACGACTGCCATTGCGCTGCTCAACCAACAACTCACCGCATTAAACGGAGGAAATCAAATCACATT
>JBKJNS010000161.1:0-2594 GCA_046593455.1 Chitinophagales bacterium
ACTGATTGCGCATTTCCACTTAATGTAAGTGTACCGTTAAGTGTTGCCTTTAAATCAGTTTTGTAAGAACCCGGGTAGAGCGTAGCGCCTCCAAGTTCAGGGGGGATTGCAATTCCATTAATTGATTTTATTTTTATTAATGCATAATCAAGGACGGCTATTGCGAGACTATCGTATGCTGAATTAATGGTAATTGTATCAGTAGAATGAATGTTATCTGAAATAAATTTTCGTGAACCTATTTTTGTATTAACCAGAATTGTGTTATTGCAAATGAGGGAATCAGCTGCAAGTAATCCAAACATTCCTGCTCTCCCAGCAGAGGGTATATTAAGAACTACGTTAACAAAATCATTTCCTGTACAGCCATTGGCATCGGTTGCCTGCAGGGAATAAGCCGTATTTGAAAATGGTATTGCTGCAGGATGCTCAATATTATTTTGATCAAGATATGCTGAAGGACTCCACAAATAAGTATAAGGCATTGTGCCACCTGTAACAACAGGAGTTCCTCCTAATACGGTACTGCTTCCAATGGTAACAACCCGATCTGTTCCGGCATTTACAATGGGTGAAGAGTTTACTGTAACATGAATGGTGTCGCTAACGACTGCATTATCTTTATCAGTAACAGTTACTACATAATCCATAGAGGTATAAACTGTAACAAATGAGTTTGCGGCATTGGCAGAATCTACATTGGTAGTTGGAGTCCATGTATAATTGTAAGTGGGTGTGCCGCCACTGGCAGTTGGGCTTCCCCCAAGTTTAATTCTTGTTCCTGCGCATGCTGTTATATTGTTGCCTGCATTTACAACAGGTAACGGTGAACTTTTTGCAATCACAAAATAACCGAATGCACTTTGTGCAGCGTTGGTAATTATGTTTCCATTCAAAGAATCTCCCGATGTAGTTACACCGCCGGTATTGTTCCACTTGAGTGTTGATGAATTATATTTTGCAATACGAAGTGTTGGCAGTGTATCAATATCACAGGTTAGGTTATCCCATGATAATTTAACAGTCACAGATGAAGATCCTGCACTACGCACAAGATTCCAATATTCGCAACCACTCAGGTAAGTGAGAGATACATCTTTATTGGTTCCAAAATTTTGCGCATTGTTGTAATACGTAGCAGTAAAAATATCAGTCGCTAAAGCCGGTGCCGAAATTTCAATGGGCCGGTATTTCCAACCTACACCAATCGGAAATTTGAAAGCACTGTTACCGATCTTTTTTATTGAACCTCTTATGAAACTGGTTGCAGAGGCATTTAAAATTGTTGCGCCGTTTTGAATGGTAACGGTATTAATTGAATCTGAAACAATGAAACCATTGGTCATGGTAAGCTGACTTGAAATTGAAATTGCTTTTTTAAGAATGAAATATTTATCACTCTTGTTGATTTCCATTTTATAAAATACAGGAGTAACCGATCCCGTAAAAGTTTGAATATTAATTCCTGAAATCTTCCATGATACATTCCCGAAATTTGCTGATGAAGAATTATTCCACTGCAGGTCTCCATTCAATTCAAGTGTACCGCCGTTTGCACCGGCATTAATCTTACAATCGGTTGTACCCGATGTAAAGCAAGTGTGGTTGATTGTTACTGTCTTGTTGATGGTATTATCATTTCCCGCAAATTCCAGATCATAAAAATTCAAGGGTAATGAAGAAGAATTTGTAATTGTGTTTTGACCGAAGCAATAAACCTTTGAAGTTCCTGCATTCATATTTCCATTTACATATTCCCATGTTTTACCGGTGCCCAATCCGAATTCACCAATTAGCGAAAGCGTATCATTTGATTTATTGATTTTTAAGGAAGGCAACCTTCCATAATTGCTGCCGGTTTGATTGTCTTCAATTTTTTGTTTAGCCGATCCGCTGATCGTAATTAAAATGCTGCCGCCACCATCGCTTGCAGAATTTTGCGATAGCAGATTTCCGAGTAGTGTGATCGAAGAAGTGGAAGTATTGTCAATGAATATTTTTTTGGTACCCGAAATTTTCATTTCATTATTCACTATTAAAGTGAGGTAGCTGATCTTGAAAGTGGCAGAACTTCCGGAGGTGCAGTTGAATTCAGCATTGTAGAAGTTAACAGTGAGCAGGTTGGTTGCTGAGTTTCCTTTTATTGTTGCTGCCGTTCCCGATACTTTGATGAACAGAACGGTACCGTTGTTATGATTGAATGTTCCGCTTTTGAAAGTAAAAGTTCCTTTCGCAGTAAATATCCCCGAAGTAGAAGTGAACACCGTACCATTAAAAGTAACTGTGCTGTTGGAATTAATCGCGCCATTGCTGCCTAAAAATGTTCCGCCGTTAAATTTGCCAGTGGTGAAAGTGAATGACTTGTTTGCTGCCATTGAAACAACTGAAGCATAATTGCTTTTCATTTCAATTTGCAATACCGTAAAATCAATATCAATCGTGCAAGGAAAACTGTTGCCATTGCATTTTTGAAACAGGATTGAATCATTAGGACCCGGCAAACCCGCTGAAGCATTAGAGCAACCACCAAGGTGCCAGTTGTTAGCATCGCTTGCATTGTTATTGGCGCCCGGGTTCCAGTAAAAAAGTTTGGC
>JBKJNS010000259.1:0-2580 GCA_046593455.1 Chitinophagales bacterium
GTTAACTGTTACGGTTTCACCTGCAGCAAAAAAATTATTTGGTTTTATCAGCATACTCATTTTATCAGCTGCTAATCTTATTGTAATAAGTTGATCGCCGCTAATGCTTCCTGTTACAGAAATTAGATCATTGTGCAATGATGTTGCATCAATAATTTTTCCTGTGCGCATGATGATGCCCGTTTCTTTATTATGCATCTTGCTTCCCGGTTCAGGTGAGATGTAAGTAAACTGGGCATTCGTGGTATTTATTGTAGCAAGCAATGCGATTTCAAATACAAAAACCAAATAGTTTCTCATAGATTTATTTTTTAAAATTAGGTGAATGGAATATTTTTTTCAGTTCTGAAAGAAGTTCTAAAAATTTGTGACAATAATTTTTTCATTATAAAATAATTGGTCTTTTGTTGTTATGTGAACAAAATAAATTCCGGAATGAAAATTTCTGCAGTCAATTTCTGCTGTACCTGATAAATTTTTCGCCTCATATAAATTTTTTCCTTCAACATCACAGACTATTACATCAAAAGCTTGAGCGTTTAAATCAATTGTAAAAGATTGGTTAGCAGGATTGGGATAAATGGAATGAACTACACGGGAGGTTTCATTTACTGAGGTTGCGATGTTAGCGAAGTTGCCCCTGTAAACCCATGCCGTATTACTTAGGAAAACATGATTGGTGTGATATCCTCCTGCGTATAAAACATTATTGCTGTCGGCAGCAAAAGGTGAAATACAAATTGTTCTTACAGCAAGCAGCGTATCAATTACTACAGGCGTGTTATTAACGATGTAGTGAAGCTGATAACTAATAGTGGAACCTTGTTGCTTCCTCGAATAATACATTCCATCAATCGTCCTGCGGTTAATATTCGGATGCGGGTTTGATAGCAGCCAAACAGAATCATACATTGCCTGTAAACCAATGAGCATAAGTGTATCTTTTGAAACAGGATCTTTCCAAAATACCTGATGATCATTGTAGCCGCCTATAATATGTCCTGAAAAAACTCTTCCTGTTTCCATTGATAAGTCAGATGAAACATTAAACTCTTCAATAATAGAGTCGTTGTTTTGTGGTTGCAATCTTCTGAAGTAATCATTCCAATAAAACCACAGATCATCTCCTGAGCCGGTTGGGTTTTTTACAGCGGTAAAACCTCTAAGGTCCAATTCATCAGATGCAGTGTCGGTCCAAACTTGTTCCCAAGATGGCACAACTCCGTCTACTCTTCTTAAAATTCTGGAAATCCATGTATTTGTTTCTGTTGTGCCTATATATATTTTACCATTTACGTCGGTAATAGAAGGTACTCTGGTAGAAAGTGAAATTGCAAATTCAGGTTCGGGATTCCATTGGATCTTTGAAGGAAGTGATGCATTGTATTCGCCTTTCCAGATTCCAAAATCAGAAACACCGATGAAAATAAATTGATGTCCGGTAACTGCATCGAAGTGTGTTCCGATAGAGCGGATTTCAACATTGCCGGCTACGGTAGTAACGCTGTCTTTTATCCAGTTACCTGTTGCATCATCTTTAACATAAATGAAAATGTGATCTTTCTTGTTGTTAGGTCCGGTAATCAAAAGAGTATCTGGCTGAATAGTGTTTCCCTGATAATCTTTGGTGAAAATTATTTCTTTCAAAGATGGAATGAGCAGGTTGTCAGTAAAAAGAACATCTTGTTTCCATTCTGCATTTGCGCTATCAAGCACTAATATTGGAGTACCACCGGCAAGGTCATAAGTTGCATAGTATTTATCACAGACATAAGATGTAGCAGCGTACAATTTTCCTTTGTGAGGGGTTAATGACATTACTTCAGTTCCGCCTAAATATTTTCCGTTAGAATCATATTGCCCCGGAACAAATTCATTCGACCAGCTTTGAGATTTGGATGAAGAAGCGATCAATAATAAACCAATGGAGAAAAAAAATAAATATAATTTCATAAGTATAGTTTTATGATTAAAAGAAAGACACGAAGTTATTATGACAAAATGGGCAGGGCATCCCTGAATTCAGGTATTTTTAATATCCCTGAATTCAGGGATGCTCCTATGAAAATGTATTTGAGAGAAGTAAAATTTATCAGCTGAGTGCTTGCGAAATTTTCAAGTCATAATTTTATTAAGATGGAATATTGATTCAATAAGTTGAATCATTAACAAACGATGCCATTTAAATTTTGGTAATAAAAAAGTCCGAAACGCAAGTGCACTTCGGACTTTAGAAAATTCCTTCTTAGAAAATAAAACGTTACAACAACGTAGCTTCAATTGTAATATTTGCATTCAGCACTTTTGAAACCGGACAATTTTCTTTTGCATCTGCAGCGCATTCCTGAAATTTTTCAGGAGTAATGCCTGGCACTTTTGCTTTTACCACTAAATGTGAATTTACAATAGTGCCATCTGCCACTTCAACTGTTGAAGTTGTCTCAATAGAGTCAGGGGTAAATCCTGCTGCTCCCAAAACAAAACTCAACTTCATTGAAAAACATCCTGCATGTGCTGCAGCAATTAATTCTTCGGGGCTTGTGCCTTCTGCATCCTGAAATCTTGTGCGCGTTGAAAAAG
>JBKJNS010000295.1:0-5813 GCA_046593455.1 Chitinophagales bacterium
GATCAATCATTTCTTCCATGCTGAAAAGTTCCTTATGGCCGGTTGGATGCCAGCCGAGCAATGCAATAAAATTGATAAGTGCTTCGGGAAAAAATCCAAGTTCGCGAAAACCTGTAGACTCCTCTCCTGTTTCAGGATCTTTCCAGTTGAGTGCAAAAATGGGAAAACCTAAACGGTCACCATCGCGTTTGCTTAACTTTCCGTTTCCGTCGGGTTTCAACAATAATGGAAGATGTGCAAACTGAGGCATCACATTTTCCCACCCAAAAAATTTATACAACATTACATGCAGCGGGGCTGAAGGCAACCATTCTTCACCACGAATCACGTGAGTGATCTTCATCAAATAATCATCAACAATGTTTGCTAAGTGATAGGTTGGCCAGCCATCACTCTTAAACAAAACTTTATCATCTAATTGATTTGAATCAACTGTTACCTCACCGCGAATAAGATCGCGAAATGTGATGGTTTCATTAGCAGGAATTTTTGCACGAATAACATAGGAAACTCCACTTTCAATTTTTTGTTTCACTTCATCAACAGAAAGAGTCAGAGAATTATTCATTGACGATCTTGTTGAAGCATCATATTGCATTGAATTGCTGCCCGCACTTTTAAGTTGCTCGCGCATCTGCTCAATTTCTTCAGCAGTATCGAAAGCATAATAAGCATTACCATTCTCAATCAGTATTTGAGCGTATTGTCTGTAAATTTCTTTTCGCTCTGATTGCCGATAAGGTCCGTAATCACCACCAATATGCGGTCCTTCATCATTCACAATACCGCACCATTTGAGTGATTCCAAAATATAATCCTCAGCTCCATGAACAAAACGGTTCTGATCTGTGTCTTCAATGCGGATAATAAATTTGCCCCCATGCTTCTTTGCAAACAAATAATTGTACAAAGCGGTGCGAACGCCGCCAATATGCAGCGGACCGGTAGGACTTGGTGCAAACCGAACTCTAACAATATTTTCATTCATAAGCCGTCAAAGTTAGGAACTGTGATTAGAATACGATGCAGAAAAAACAAAGATGTCTGTATCTTTTAAATAATTCAGCGTTAACGATGCAACGCTTTTCGTTTCACAAACATCTTTGCTTGTTAATTGAAAAGATTTTCGCTTTCCTGAAAAATAATTTTAAATGAGTATGTATTTTATTAAGACTCCTGAATTGCTCAAGCGGATGTATCCGAATCAAATCTGGAGCATTCCGAATGATAAAAAGAAAATCTACCTCACTTTTGATGACGGTCCCACACCGCGTATCACTGAAAATATTTTACAAACTCTTAATGATTACTCAGCAAAAGCAACATTTTTTTTAGTAGGCGAAAATGCTTTTCGCTACCCTGAACTGGTTCAATCAATTAAATCTGATGGGCATTCGATTGGTAATCACACCCATCACCATTTGAATGGATGGCAAACAAGTACCAATGCTTATGCGAAAGATGTTTTGAAATGTGAAGAAATGGTTTCCTCCAAACTTTTTAGACCACCATACGGAAGAATTACAAGATCGCAAACGAAGGTAATGACGAACAGATATAAAGTAGTGATGTGGGATGTATTAAGCGGCGATTTTGATCACACCATTACAAAAGATCGTGTGCTCAAAAATGTAATTGACAATACAAAGCCCGGAAGCATTATTGTTTTTCATGACAGCATTAAAGCCGCAAGCAGAATGCAATATGCATTGCCCCGGGTACTTGAATATTTTACTGAGCGGGAATATACTTTCGCGAAAATCAACAGGTAATTTATTTAATCAGTAGACAATATTAAAATTGCGCCGAGTCCTATTTCGGAATTAAAATAAGCGCCCTGCAAATCATTGGTTCTATCCAATCCATCGAAAGTATAATCGGGTGAGAAGAAAAACTCTGGACCGGCTTTAATAAAAATTCCTGCAGGGTGAAGATTATCCTTAATGAATCCTGCTCCGATTATTCCAATTGATCCTTCTATCGTCATGCTGTTCATCAGTACCTGTTCATAGCCAAATGAAAGATTGCCTGTAACCGGTGCAAAGAAATCTGTTTTAAGAATTCTTGCTTTTTCGGATTGCTGTGATTGTGTTTCAATATTTTGTTAATAGGATTGAATAAACTTCGTAAGCATTAGAAAAAGAAGTAACTTTTTCATAGGAGAAAATTATAGTCAAATATAAACACCTTCTTTAAAATATTATTACGCAACTATCTTTACACCAATGAATTTAATTGACACACATTGCCATTTATACCTTCCCGAATTTGATGTTGACAGAGAAGAAATGCTGCAACGTGCAGATGATGCAGGAGTTAAGAAATTTTTTCTTCCAAACATTGATTCAAATTCTATTGACTCACTTTTGCAACTTTCGAAAGAGCATTCTTCAACTTGTTACCCAATGGTGGGTTTGCATCCTTGTTCTGTAAAGGAAAATTGGAAAACAGAAATTGAAAAAATTCAAACGCTGCTCTTTGATTCAAACTTTAAATGGTTTGGCATAGGAGAAACCGGATTGGATTATTATTGGGATAAAAGTTTTGTTGACCGTCAAAAAGAAAATTTTCAATTGCATGTTGATTGGGCAAAAAAACTGCAACTTCCAATCATCATTCATTCGCGTGATTCTTTGAGTGATAGTATTGAAATGATCAAGAAAAAGAAGGATGAAAATCTCACAGGAATTTTTCATTGCTTTTCGGGGAATGAAGAAGAGGCCAAACAAATTATGGATCTTGATTTTTTTCTAGGTATTGGTGGCGTTGTTACTTTTAAAAACGGAGGATTGGATAAAGTGCTGGAGAAAATTCCGCTCACGCATGTTGTTCTCGAAACTGATTCGCCCTATCTGGCTCCTGCACCACACAGGGGAAAAAGAAATGAGAGCAGTTTTTTAAAATTGGTAGTAAAGAAAATTGCTGAGGTAAAAAATATAGATGTAGAAGAAGTGGCTGCAATAACAACTGCGAATGCGCTGAAAGTTTTTAAGATTAAAACCTAAACCCGCCATCATAGTTTTGCTTTTGATCTATTTATTACCCGCCATAGCCCCACTTGGGGCGGGGATATGGCGGGTGAGAGCGGAGAGAGTGGGATTCGACTTGTCAGCCGTAGCTTTAGCGAAGGTTGAACATTTTCATAAACATTTATATCGTAAAATCTAAATTAAATGTTTTGATGTAAATGCTCTTCCTGATCCACTCTTCAAATATTTTTCAAATTCAAAAGCTTTGTACTTATCTATGAATGCAGTATAACCAATAAGAGAAACAGGCAACAAATTTTTTGTTGCATCCACATATCCTTTCTGATGTCTCAACAATCTTTCATCAATGTTTTCTGTACATCCCTTATAAATGTCGCCATTGTTGCAGCGCAGAAGATAGACGAACCACATAGTTATTCTTTTGATCTATTTATTACCCGCCGTCGCCCCGCTTGGGGTGGGGCTATGGCGGGTGAGAGCGGAGAGAGTGGGATTCGAACCCACGTGGCGCTTTTGGCGCCAACACACTTTCCAGGCGTGCTCCTTCGGCCACTCGGACATCTCTCCCGATTGTTGCAAATTTAATTCTTCTACTCCGTCACTTTGGTTTTATTTTTGCAAACTGCAATTCAAAAAAACAACTAATGAAAAAAACATTGCTATTCATTTCAATTAATGCCTTAACATTTTCTACCTTATTTGCTCAGGAAATAATTAAAGGCATTCCGCTAACAATTTCTCTGGTAAAGAAAAGTGCAAAGCAGCCAATGCTTAAACTTAAAGATGGTTCGGGAATTCTATTGGTATATAAAGAAGATGCAATACACGTGATCTTATCAAAGAACGGCAAGCAAACAGATTTTTGTGACCCCATGGAAAATGCACTAATGATTCAGGTTGCAGAAGTGGATATTGAAAAAGATGGCAAACCTGAAGTGGTGATTGCCAGTAAAACTTCTGCTGAAAGCATGGAGATCAAAGTTTTTAAGAAAGCAGATTTTGAAACCCTGTATATGGAATGGAGTGTTTTTACCAGCGTTGCCTCAGTAGAATTCCCGGGAAATAACACTGTTAAACTTTATGATAAGGAAGGCAATGCGGGCGTTTACAAATTCAGCGAAGAAGGAAAAATTATTGAGACACCTTAGTGTTGCGAAAATTTCTTTCAGTGTTCTTCATAAAATTGAATTGATACTTTTAACGTATTAACAGGAGAGATGGCAGAGTGGTCGAATGCGGCAGACTCGAAATCTGTTGTACCGGCAACGGTACCTGGGGTTCGAATCCCTATCTCTCCGCTCTCACCCGCCGAAGTCCCGCCAGCGGCAGGACGAAGGCGGGTTTTTCTTTATCAAATATTTACTGTTTCATTCCATTCGAAAAAATCTTTTTTAAGAAATATTTTTAATTTTAAATATTAATCGTAATATTGCGATATACAAATAAACAAATGGGAGTTACCAAGAGCGCACATTTTTCAAAAAAGCAAAACAGAATCGCCGAACTTTCAAAAGCATTGGCGCATCCTGCACGGGTAATGATTATTCAGCACCTTGCAAATAAAGGCACCTGCATCTGTAATGATCTTGTTGATGCAATGCCGCTTTCACAATCAACAGTTTCGCAACATTTGAAAGAGCTGAAAAGAATTGGGGTAATCACCGGCGACATTGATCCGCCCAAAGTTTGTTACTGCATTAATTTAAAAGTGTGGAATGAAATGAAAGAAGTTTTCGAAGAACTGCTCGAATCATTGGACAAACTAAAATGCAAATGCTAAGCACAGAAAGAAAGATAAAATCATTTCAATCATTCATCAAATAAAATCAAAAACAAGATGGAAACTTCAGAACTAATAAAACAAACAGTAAAAGAAAAGTACAGTGATATTGCAAAAGGAAAAACCTTGGGCTGCGGAATCGGTTGCGGTTGCTCGGCAGATGTAACCGACATCTCAGATAGTTATACCGAAATTAAAGGATATGTAAAAGATGCTGACCTTAATCTTGGCTGCGGATTGCCAACTGAATTTGCAAAAATTAAAACAGGTGATACAGTTGTAGACCTTGGCTCTGGCGCAGGTAACGATTGCTTTGTTGCCCGACATGAAACCGGTGAAACCGGAAAAGTAATCGGCATTGATATGACAGACACGATGATTGAAAAAGCGAAATTAAATGCCGCTAAACTCAAATTCAACAATGTTGAATTTCATTTGGGCGACATCGAAAACATTCCGCTTGCAAATGATGTTGCTGATGTTGTGGTGAGCAATTGCGTTTTTAATTTGGTTCCCGATAAACAAAAAGCATTTAACGAAACCTACCGCATCTTAAAATCCGGCGGGCATTTCAGCATTTCAGATGTAGTAACTGTTGGTGAATTACCAAAAGGAATTCAGGATGATGCCGAATTGTATGTTGGATGCATTGGCGGTGCTATTCAAAAAGTAGATTGCATGAATATTATTCATGAGGCAGGTTTCAAGAATATTTTGATTCAGAAAGAAAAAAGAATTGAAGTACCCGAAGACATTCTCAATAAGTATTTGAGCACAGAAGAAAAAGAAAATTATTTCGCAGGCACCACAGGAATTTACAGCATCACAGTTTATGCAGAAAAATAACAACACCAGTTTCGGTGAGTTGCAGAATTACATCCATCAAATTATTCCCAGTATGGAATTAATTGATGATGAACGAAAAAAAATACTCAGTGAAATTTCGGAATTCGTTGCTGCAAAAATTAATTCAGGTAAGGAAGCAAACCTTCTCGTGGTTTGCGTTCAGAACGCACGCCGCAGCCACTTTGCACAAGTTTGGG
>JBKJNS010000359.1:0-8638 GCA_046593455.1 Chitinophagales bacterium
AATCAATATTACGATATCACACTTTTGTAGAATGTTTTGGATTGGTGGCCGAGCCAAAAAAATATTTGGATCAATCAGTAAAGGTTTTAATGGAGGCGCTTGAACTTAAACTTGATGCATCGGTTTCGCCACACGCACCTTATTCAATGAGCAATGAATTATTTGAACTGATATTTTCATTTGAAGGTAACTCCAAAGAAATTTTCAGTTATCACAATCAGGAATCGGAAGAAGAAAATAAATTATATCGAGGGGAAAAAAGCGCATTTTATAATTTCTACTATGATTTCAAACTTCCTTCAACCAATTACCGAAAAGCAGAAAGTTCTTTGAAAGCGAACTTAAAATTTTTTCCAACCAATAAAAATTTGCTTTTGGTACATAACACTTTTTCAAGCGAAGAAGATTTTAAAACTGCAATCGAGTATAATCCAAAAACATTTTTCTGCACCTGCCCTATCGCAAATCTTTACATTGAAAATAAACTGCCCGATTATTCCATCTGGAAAAATTATTCCGATCGGGTTTGCATAGGAACTGATAGTCTTGCATCTAATCATCAGCTTTCAATTTTAGAAGAAATGAAAACCATTCAATTGAACGATGCTTCTGTTTCAACTGAGCAACTTATTAAATGGGCAACATTAAACGGTGCAACTTTTTTTGGCTGGGAAAATGAATTAGGAAGTATTGAAGTAAATAAAAAACCGGGGCTTAATCTTATTTCTTCAGTGGGTGATCAAATGCAATTGCGTGGAGATACTCAAGTTAAAAAAATTGCATGACTGCTTATTTTAATGCTTAGTGTTGTTTTTTATTTCCAAATTTCAGTTCATTAAACTCTTTTGATTTGTTTTTAGGAATAGAAAGTGAATTCCATTCTCCATCATCTAATTCTTTAGCAAGAAAAACAATTTGACCAACATGATAACTGTAATGAGCGAGCTGGCGATTAATGGCTTCCATTACAGTATGCGGTTGTGTGCGTATATAAATTGTTTTGTTGAGGTCTTCGGGCTTCAGGTTATTAAGCGTATTAAACAAACAATGCCAACCATTATCCCAAATCGTTAGTAATTCATTCTTGGTTGCAACCTCGCCCTCGAATTCTGAATCACGATTGCGCCATGCCTTTTCGCCGTCGGTAATTAAAAAGTCGGTCCATCGCGATATCATATTGCCGCTCAAATGCTTAACCATTTGAGCAAGACTGTTTGAGTTTTCATTCTTCACCCAATTAATTTTTTTTTCACTTACCTGTTCGATTGCCTTATCGCCCAAAGATTTATAGTAGTAAAATAATTGTTGAATATTTAAAAGATAAGTGTGGGGTAAGTTGTTTTGCATAAAAATCGATTCAATTTAATCAGACTTGGCAATATTAAGTTTTATGAATCGTCACGTTAAACAATCTTTCAAAAAATTAAGAGGCAAATGAATATTGTTGGTCAGCTAAAAATTAAAATTGGTCGAAAACCAATGTTAACTTTTAATTAATTGTTGTGGAAACTTTAGAAATTAAAATTGTTTCCATAGTTTTGCCGCTCAAATTTTTAAAAGAAATCAGATTTAAGTTAAAATACCAATCAAGGTTTAATACAACCGGCTATAAATGCAACCCTCAGTGAACGATACCCGAGAACGCATATTGAAAGCATCGCAAGAATTGTTTTTCAGCTATGGCATTCGCAGTATTACCATGGATGATGTGGCAAGGCATTTAGCTATTTCAAAAAAGACGATCTATCATTTTTTTTCAGATAAAGATCAAATTGTATTAACACTGTGCCGATTGGATTGCGAGTTTAATGCGGGCATGATGGATCACATTGCACGCAATTCAAAAGATGCGATTGATGAAATTTTACAGGCGATGGAATTTATGAGTGCATTATTCAAAAGAATGAATCCTAATCTGATTTACGATATGCAAAAATACCATCACATCGCATGGAATGAATTTAAAAAATTCAGGGAGCAAAATATGATGGGTACAGTTGAAAGGAATCTGAGGAAAGGAATAAAGCAAGGCCTATATCGCACCGACATTAATACAAAATTACTTGCACGATTGAGAATTGAAGAGGTAGAGATGGGAATGAATCCAAATATTTTTCCTCCGGGCGAATATGATTTAAGAAAAGTGCAGGTAGAGTTGCTCTCACATTTTATCTATGGCATTCTTACCGAAAAAGGAATTAAAGAATTAGCAAATTATAAAGCATCAAAAAAAAATAAGAAATCAAAAGCACAGGCAGCATGAAAAACATCACACGCATTCTAATTCTGTTAATGCTCTTCGGCATTAAATCATACTCACAAACTTCCACCACCACTACAATGTCAATGAGTTTACAGCAATGTGTAGACTATGCGATGGAAAACCAAACCACATTAAAAAATGCGAGGCTCGATGAAGAAATTTCGCATCGGCAATCGCAGGAATACACAGGTATCGCCTTACCTCAGGTAAGTGGCAAATTTGAATTTGTAGATTTTCTAAGGCTGCCAACATCATTAATACCCGCTGAATTTTTTGGTGGTGAACCGGGCACTTATCAAGCTGTACAATTTGGAACTCAATACAATGCTACAGCAAGTCTGTCAGCTTCTCAATTAATTTTTGATGGCAGGTATTTTCTGGGGCTAAAAGCAACAAGAGCACTGGCTGATCTTTCAACAAAAACTACTTCGCGCAGTGAAATAGAAACACGGCAAGCAGTAATGAAAGCATACCTCGCTGCTTTAATTGCAAATGAAAGATCAACACAATTAGATGCAAATATTACGAGCTTAAAAAAAACATTGGATGATACAAAGGCAATTTATCAAAGTGGCTTTGTAGAAAAAGTTGATGTTGACAGAATTTCTGTTGGTTACAATAATCTTCTGGCAGAAAAAGAAAAAGTAGATAAATTTAAAACACTCAGTGTTTACCTTTTAAAATTTCAAATGGGAATGGATGTAAATCAACCGATTGAACTCACTGAACAATTGAGAGAAGCAGATTTTGAATCTATACTTCAGAATGCATCAACACCCGATATCAATAACAGGATTGAATACCAAATGATGCAAACATCAATATCACTTGCCGAGATGAATATCAAGCAATACAAAGTTGGATATATCCCTACTCTTTACGCTATAGGAAGTTATAGTTATCAGTCACAGGTAAATGAACTCGATCTTATTGCATCAAGTAAATGGTATAACACTGCCCTTATTGGTTTTACCCTCAATGTTCCCATTTTTGACGGGCTTCAAAAAGCACGGCAAATTCAACAAGGAAAACTCTCGCTTGAAAAAAGAGAAAATGATATGCTGAACTTTCAAAATGCAATGAACCTCGAAGTGATATCTGCAAAAACAAGTTTACAAAATGCAATTGCATCTTTAAATGTTCAACGCAGCAATCAGGATTTAGCAAAAGAGATTGTTACTATTTCACGCAAAAAATTTGAAGTAGGTGTTGGCAGCAGCTTAGAAGTAACTGATGCCGAAACATCATTAAAAGATGCGCAAACTAATTACCTCAACGCTTTATACGAGGCATGGGTAGCAAAAATTGATCTTGATAAAGCATTGGGAATTCTTAACAAATAAAATTAACTCAACTCAACATACAATCAATTAAAATTATGAAAAACCTATTACTGATTACGCTGCTATTAACTGCGCTTGCAGGATGCTCATCATCTGATGCCGATCAAAAGAAAACAGAAAGCGGAGCAGCTCCTGAAAAGGCAGTTCTTGTTTCTGTAACTGAAGCGGTGCCTTCCTCTTTCCAGCATTATATTGAACTGCAGGGAAAAGTTGAAGCTGAAGATAATGTTACTGTTACACCACAAGTTCCGGGAGCAATAAAATCTATAAGCGTTTCTATAGGGCAGCAGGTAAGAAAAGGGCAAGTGCTTGCAGAAACTGATAATGGAGCAATGCAACAAAATGTAGAAGGAGTAAAAAACCAACTTGCATTTGCTAGTGACCTGTATGCGAAACAGAAAGCATTATGGGAGAAAAATATTGGTACAGAAGTACAATATCTAACCTCTAAGAACACTGTTCAAACTTTAGAAAAACAATTGGCAGCAACCAACGAACAGCTTGCAATGACAAGGCTTGTTTCACCAATCAATGGAGTTGTTGACGCCGTAGATCTTAAGGTTGGACAAATGGGCTCACCCGGGTTTGGAGGAATAAGAGTAGTTAACATGAGCGACCTCAAAGCAGTTGGTGATGTTTCTGAAAGCTACGCAGCATCTGTGGTAGCAGGAAAAAAAGTTATGATATTATTTCCTACCCTAAATACAGAGATTGAATCACAAGTAAGTTATGCAGCAAAAGTAATTAACCCGCAATCAAGGTCATTTAAAGTTGAAGCAAAGTTACCAAGCAAAGAAGCTTACAAACCAAATATGATTGCTGTTATAAAGATTCTTGACTATGAAGCAAAAAGCACCTTTGTGCTGGATGTTAATCTTATTCATAAATCAGGCGATGGTCAGTTTATCTATGTCGCAACAGATGATGGCGGAAGAAAAACGGCTAAACGCGAAGTGGTTACCACAGGAATTATTTACGATGGAAAGATTGAGGTTCTAAGTGGAATTACTGCAGGAGATAAAATTATTACAGCCGGCTATCAGGATCTTATAAGCGGACAGGTAATTAAATTCTAATTCAAAATTTTTTTTGCACCCCTAAAATGAATTTTGAATTTCAGAAATGAAATCATTATTCAGTATTTAAAATATTATTCAATGAAAGATACAATCAAAGAGTTTAAAGGAAGCAGCTGGGCAATTGATAACCGCACTACAATTTTTATCATCATTGTTCTGCTCACAATTATGGGAATTAGAGCATACAATGCTTTGCCTAAGGAGCTCTTTCCTGATGTAACAATGCCTACTGTATATGTTTCAACAATTTACCCGGGTTCAGCCCCTACCGACATTGAAAATCTGATTACCAAACCTCTTGAAAAAGAGATTGGCGCTATTAGCGGAATAAATAAAATCACAAGCAATTCTGTTCAGGATTTTTCATCAATTCAGGTTGAATTTATTTCAGGAACCGATATTGATGAAGCTAATCAAAAAGTAAAAGACGCAATTGATAAAGCAAAACCTAACCTGCCAAGCGATTTAGATCCCACATGGGGACCCAATGCAAATAAAGTTGAGTTTTCACAAATCCCGATTATGCAGGTTAACGTGAGCGGCGATTATGATCTTGCTTCATTAAAAAAGTATGCTGAGTTATTGCAGGATAAAATTGAAGCAGTTCAGCAAATTTCAAAAGTCGATATTATAGGATCTCCCGAAAGAGAAATCCAAATCAACGTTGATATGTACAAGATGGAAGCTGCACAAATCAGCATGTATGATATCTATTCTGCCATTAGCAGTGAAAATAGAATTATATCGGGGGGAACTATGAAACTGGGTGATGTAAGAAGAAGTATTACGGTTAACGGAGAGTTTTCAAGTGTTGGGCAGATTCAGAACCTTATTATTAATAACATGCAAAACAATCCTATTTACTTGCGTGATATTGCAGAAATAAAAGATAGCTTCAAAGAGCAGGAATCGTTTGCACAGTTGAACAAGAAGAAAGTAATTACGCTGAATGTGATTAAAAAGAGTGGCGCTAATCTTATCGAAGCATCAGACAGAATTCATGAAATAGTAAACCTTACAGGGGGAAAAGAAATTCCAAAAGATGTAGACCTCGTTATTACCGGTGATACCTCAACAACAACACGCACACAGGTTGCAGATCTTATAAATACAATCATCATTGGTTTTATTTTAGTAACACTTGTGCTTATGTTTTTTATGGGCGCAACCGATGCAATGTTTGTTGGCCTTTCAGTCCCGCTTTCAATGTTCATTGCTTTTATTGTTTTAAGTTTTGCAGGTTGGACAATGAATGTGATTGTTCTTTTCGGATTTCTTCTAAGTTTAGGAATTGTAGTTGATGATGCGATTGTTGTAATCGAAAACACGCACCGCATTTTTGCAAATGGAAAAGTTCCAATTAAGCAGGCTGCAAAAACTGCAGCCGGTGAAGTTTTTATTCCTGTGTTAGCAGGGACAATGACAACACTTGCACCATTTTTCCCGCTCTTATTCTGGCCCGGTGTTATTGGATCTTTCATGCATTCATTGCCTGTAACGCTTATTCTAACGCTTACTGCATCCTTGGTTGTAGCATATCTATTTAACCCGGTTTTTGCAGCAACATTCATGAAGCCACACAACGAAAATGAAATTCCTAACAGAAGAAAACAAATCATCTGGTCGGGGATGATTGCAATCTTTGGATTGATATTAAGTATTTCGGGATATCTGCTACTTGGAAATCTAATTATTGCTCTTGTGATTTTGTATTGGCTTTACCAATTGGTGTTAGTCAATTGGGTAAAAAGTTTTCAAAAGAAGGGATGGCCATGGTTTCAGAATCGCTATGCAAATTTTCTCAGATGGACATTGGTACATCCTATTATTTTATTCGTTTCAATATTCAGTACTCTTATTCTCGCAATTGTAATGCTGATGATCACAAAACCTGGATTAGAACAATTTCCAACTGGTGATCCCAATTTCATTTTTACTTATGTAACCATGCCTTCGGGAACCGATCAAACAACAACTGACTCTGTTACAAAAATTGTTGAGAACAGAATTTTTAATGTGCTTGGAAAAGATAACCCGATTGTAAAATCAGTTATTTCAAACGTGGCGCTTGGTGCCAGTGAAGATCAATTTGATCAAAGCATAAGTTCTAATAAAGGAAAAGTTGCAGTTGCATTTATTGATCCGGCAGAAAGGCGTAACAGGCGCTCGCAAGTCTATGTAGAAAAATTCCGTGAAGCTGTTAAAGGAATACCCGGTGCACAAATCACGATAGGTGTAGAACAAAACGGACCACCACAAGGCAAACCAATCAACATTGAGATTACGGGTGACGACTTTGAATCACTGATTGCCACCAGCAATGAAATCAAAAGGTATCTCGATTCACTCAACATTGAAGGAATAGAAGAGCTTAAAACAGATTTGCAGGCAAACAAACCAGAGATTACAATTGATCTTGATCGTGAGCTAATGAATCGGGTTGGCATTACTACTCAACAAGCAGGATTTGAAATAAGAAATGCGGTTTATGGTTGGGAAGCATCGAAATACAAAGAAGGAAATGATGACTACCCTATTGTTATCCGCTATGATGAAGCTCAAAGAAAAAATATTGATCAGTTGCAGGATCTTAAAATTACTTTCCGTGATCAAAGCAATGGGCAGATAAAACAAATCCCATTCAGCTCCTTTGCAAATTTCAGATATTCAACCACCTACTCAGGAGTAAAAAGAATTGATCAAAAGAGAGTAGTTACACTTGGATCAAATCTTTTAACAGGTTTTGAAAGTCAGCAACCTGTTATCATGGGTAAAGTAATGGAAGCATTAACGAATTATAAAGCTCCCGAAGGAATTACAATTGGTTACACAGGTGCAAGCCAGGATATGGAAGAAACAATCAACTTTATGGGTGTTGCATGGATCATTTCGTTGTTCCTGATCATTGTTATTCTGGTAACACAGTTCAACTCTATTTCAAAACCAATAATCATTTTTGCCGAAGTAGTATTCAGCATTATTGGAGTATTGCTTGGATATGGATTTACAGGGATGGCATTCTCTGCTGTGATGACCGGTGTTGGTGTTGTAGCATTATTAGGTATTGTGGTAAGGAATGGAATTCTTCTTGTAGAATTTACCGACCTTTTAATTTCACAAGGTGTTGAAATAAAAGAAGCAGTGGTTGAAGCAGCTAAAATCAGAATGACTCCTGTAGTGTTAACTGCTACTGCAACAATGCTCGGTATGATTCCGCTTGCAATCGGTTTGAATATTAACTTCTATGGTTTAATCACCGCCTTAAAACCAGATATATGGTTAGGTGGTGAAAACGTTGTTTTCTGGGGACCGCTTGCGTGGACAATTATTTTCGGGTTAGGATACGCAACTTTTATAACGCTTCTTGTAGTGCCGGTGATGTATTTATTGAATGAAAGGTTTAAGTCGTGGTTCTTTAATAAAACAGGTATCAGAAAAAGTGTTCCTGTTGCTTCAGGTTCAAATAATGTTTGAGTAAATCACTAAACGAAAAACACCGATGAGATTTCCATCGGTGTTTTTTTCTTGTTGATATAATGTTGCCTATTATTCTATGATCAACTTTTTAACTATTGTTTGATCAGCCTGCTTCATTACCACAAAATAAATTCCTGCGGGCAATTGCGAAACATCATACTCAGCATTCAACTCACCTGATTCAATTTTCTCCTTAGCTTCAATTAAAGATTGCCCTACAATATTTCTAACTGTAATAAATGCTTCATACACATCTCCATTAATTTGTGAGTGAATGTTAACTGATGAAGAAGCAGGGTTAGGATAAATTTCTAGCGATATCACTTGCTCACTTCCACCATCATCATTCAAAATCTTACAGTTATTTGTAATAGTTGTAATTGCCGATGTAGCAGTACAACCATTTGCATCAGTTACTTTGTAAGAATAATCACCAACTGCAATTGCAATATAATTTTGATCTGTTGCAAGCGGAA
>JBKJNS010000444.1:0-5071 GCA_046593455.1 Chitinophagales bacterium
TGCGTTCCAACTAAATAACCATCCTGATAAATTTCAGCAGTATAAACACCTTTTGCGTAAGGTTCAGTTTGTTGCCAATAAGCACATGCATTGGTTGCATCATTGCTGTAATCAACGGTTGTGGTGGTTGAATACTGAATCTGTGATCCGTCTTCAGCTTTGGTAATAATTCCTGTTGCGTTGCCGAGCGTTATTCCCTCGGGTTTAATAATTCTTACATAAAAAGTTTTTTCACCTGCATCAGCAACATCATTTGCCGGAACATCAAAACATACTTTAAGTTTCTCTGCTTTTTTTGCGCTGTTGGTTTCATCTTCTTTACCACTCGACTTGCTTTTTGTTCCGGTTGCATTTATGGTGGTTGGTTTTAATAAGGAACCAACTGCAACTTTTTTAGAGGCAACAGTATAATCAGCGCTTAACTTATCATTTGCCGTAATCTGTGCCGCAAGCCTTTGCCCGATTGAATCATTTTTATTGATCAAAATATTATTCTGCTGTTGAAGTTGTGCTACTTGATTTTGCAAATCACTCACCATTGTTTGCAGGGCAGCGCTTTGTTTTTTAAATTCTTCATCAGTTATCTTTTTACTTTTTTGAAGTGAAGCAAGATTGTTTTTATACTGCTTAAGTTCTTTTTCTTTTACTGCAATCATGCTGTCAAGCTGTGCATTCTGCCCTTTGTAAGATTCAATACTAACTAAAGCCTGATTGTATTCAGTGTTGAGTTGATCAATGCGTAAACTGTCAGCATTGAGGTTCTCAATCAACTGTGTATTTTCAGTTCCTTTCTGGCTGTATTTTATATACAAAAAGATATTAACGCCAAGTAGCAATACGAGAATTAGAATGTAAAAAATTGAACGATTGTTTCCTTTTGGGGAAGCAGGCTCGCTATTTTGAAATTGTCCGTCAGTCATCTATGTTTGATTTATTTAAACTATTTAATGGCAAAGTTAATACCTAAAAGAGGAATTGTTGAAATATGCCGCCGAGGGAGCTTATAGCACTTAAATAAGTGTAAAATCAATTTGAATTTATGCAAGCCAAATGTGGCAGGCAGAAAATGAATAAAGCAGCACCGAATAAATTTCATCTTACATTTAAACCATTAAAGAATTTTTTTGGATTCGATACTTAATATCAATAACCTAAGCACTCAGTTTAATAGTGATGGCCAGTCTGTTATCGCAGTTGATAATATTTCTTTTGATCTTTATAAAGGAGATGCAATAGGTATTGTTGGTGAATCGGGTTCGGGAAAATCTGCTGCCGCACTATCCATTATGCGCCTGCTCCCAAATCAAGGGCAAATAACTTCGGGTGAAATTTATTTTACAAACAATGCTCAACCTATTGATCTACTCAGTCTTTCAGAAAACTCTATGCGGGATTATCGTGGAAAGGAAATCTCAATGATTTTTCAAGACCCTATGACTTCACTTAATCCTGTTTTCACTTGCGGCAGCCAGGTTTCAGAAGCAATGAGATTACACTTAAAATTAAATGCAGCATCTGCAAAAGAGAAAACACTTAAATTATTTGCAGATGTAAAAATGAATGAGCCGCTTCGTATTTATAATTCATTTCCCCATCAAATAAGTGGTGGACAAAAGCAAAGAGTAATGATTGCGATGGCAATGAGTTGTAATCCTTCAATACTTATTGCCGACGAACCAACAACATCACTCGATGTTACTGTGCAAGCAAAGATTTTAGAGTTAATGAATGAATTGCGCAGTGCGAATCGAATGTCAATGATTTTTATTTCGCACGATCTGGGTGTTGTTGCTGAAATAGCCAACAGAATTCTTGTGATGCATCGTGGAAAGATTGTAGAGCAGGGCACTACAAATGAAATTTTTTCAAACCCAAAACATCCTTACACTGTTGGTTTAATTTCATGCAGGCCACCACTCAATAAAAGACTGAGACGGTTGCCTGTAATCAGTGATTTTTTAAATAATGAAAAAGCAGAAAAGGATGAAACTTCAAATATCATTTCGGAAAGTGAAGCTAAAGCAAGAGCAAAATTACTTTCAGAAAGCCCGATAATTTTATCAGTTCAAAACCTTTCAGTTCAATTTAATCATAAGAGAAATTTCTTAAGCAGAGAATCTGAAATATTAAATGCAGTTGACAACGTGTCTTTTGAATTAAGAGAAGGAGAAACATTGGGATTGGTAGGTGAGAGTGGTTGCGGCAAAACAACTTTAGGAAAGGCAATTCTTCAACTGATAGAATCTGAAAGTGGTGAAGCAATTTACATGGGAATGAATCTGTTGCAGTTGGAAAAAGAAAACATGAGAATAATGCGCCGCAATATCCAGATCATTTTTCAGGACCCTTATTCTTCACTCAATCCGCGCCTCACAATTGGTTACGCGATTATGGAACCAATGAAAGTTCATCTGCTTTATTTTAATGAGAGGGAGAGAAGAGAGCGGACATTGGAATTGTTAAGTAAAGTTGGATTGCCGGCTGATTCTTTTAATCGTTATCCGCATGAATTCAGCGGTGGTGAAAGACAACGTATTTGTATTGCGCGCGCATTAAGTTTGAATCCGAAATTGATTGTTTGCGATGAGTGTGTTTCATCTCTTGATGTAAGTGTGCAGGCGCAGGTGCTAAATCTGCTTAAGCAACTTCAATATGAATTCAAACTCACCTACATTTTTATTTCACACGATCTTTCAGTAGTCAAGCACATGAGCGATCGCATTGCTGTAATGAAACACGGAAAAATAATTGAGATTATTGGTTCTGAAATGATCAACTTAAATTCAGCTTCGCAATACACAAAAATTCTAATTAACTCGATTCCAAAAGGAATGCAAGAGGATTAATTGAGCATGTATAAATAAATGCGCAACTAATTATTTATAGAAAAAAAATAATTCACTTCCATATTATTACATTTGAATGATTGAAAATATCTAACCTCAAATCTTCTAAAAACGAAATCAGCATGAAAAAAAATCTACTGTTTCTTATTATTATCCTCTTTCATGCAGTTCAGTTAAAAGCACAATGTATTGGAGCAATTCCTTCAAATACAGTAGTAATTAATTCTACTGCTACCATCAATGGTGGCTTCGACCCAATTTGGGTTTGCACCGGCGATACGCTGATATCTGATGGTGGTTTTCACAATGTTTTTTTGGAAACAGGATCAGTAATGACAACAGGCGGTGGCATTGATACTATTTATGTAAAAGCCGGCGCAAAGTTCTTTATGAACGGCGGCATCCATGTTATTTTTTACCTTAACAATTCTGATATCTTTTTAGGTGGTGGAATTCCCACTAAGATTTATTGCGATTCATTAAAGTTTGATTATAAAAATGCGCCTGTAAATGGTTGTGTTGTTACTGGCTTAGAAAATATTGTAGAAATATCAAGTGTGCCTTATGCTAATTTCGACCAGTCAAGTAAGGTATTAGATATTTATTTCAAAAACTCAAATTCTCCATCGGCTATAATTAGAATCTTTAGCGGTGTTGGTAGTTTAATGCAGACTGAAAATATTTCAACATCTAATAACTCAATCAACCTTGCAGGCACCTTGCCGGGAATTTATTTTTATGAGATGGTTGATAATAACTTACTAAAAACTGTTGGCAAATTCATTATTGAATAAATTGAATGCTGAATTTGTTGCAATTAGATTTGCAATTTCTTTTTATGCAAAATGGAAATGAATAAGCACAAGAGTTTATTATTTCACACCACTGAGCCTGTTAATGCAGAACCATTAATTGATTACTTGTGCAATGATTTCGAAACACCGCAGGAATTATTTTACATTAGAAATCATGGCGCAATTCCTTCCATTCACATAGAAACTTTTAGATTAAAAATTAAAGGATTGGTTGAAAAGGAAATTGAATTTACTTACCAATCACTTTTAACAGATTTTACCAAACATACTGTAATGGCTACGTTGCAATGCGCAGGCAACCGCCGCGATCAATTGATTGCTGTTGCGCCTGTTCCCGGTGAAGTTCCGTGGCAATCGGGTGCAGTTGGAAATGCAACTTGGAGTGGTGTTCGGTTAAATGAATTATTGAAAGTGGCAGGATTAAAGTCAGAGGCAAAATTTGTAGAATTTTTGGGTGCCGATGATGTTTTTAGAAATGAAACTAACGTTGGTTTCGCCGGCTCCATCCCAATCAATAAAGCAATGGAGAATGATGTACTCGTTGCTTTTGAAATGAACGGAAAAACTTTAGAGCCTACACATGGCTATCCATTGCGCATTGTAATTCCCGGTTACATTGGTGCAAGAAGTGTAAAGTGGGTGAAAGAAATTACATTGATGGAGCATCCTTCACTAAACTATTTTCAAGATCATGCATACAGGCTATTCCCTCCGCAAGCAATACCCGAAACTGTGGATTGGAACAGCGGTTTGCAACTAAGTGAGTTAACAGTTAACTGTGTAATCACTTCTCCTAAAGTTGAGCAAACAGTAAATGGAGAATCGATAGAAGTACATGGCTTTGCAATTTCGGGGGGCGGAAAAAAAGTTTCAAGGGTTGATGTTTCTACTGATGGCGGAGACACTTGGATTACTGCTGAGATCACTGTTGAAGAATCGGAATGGACGTGGTCTTTTTGGAAAGCGAATTTGAAACTTCAAAAAGGAGATTATGAAATTATTGCCCGCGCTTTTGATTCTGCATCCAATACGCAGCCATCAGAAGCAAAGCATATTTGGAATTTTAAAGGATACATGAACAATGCCTGGTACAGAGTAAAAATCAGAGTTGAATAATATTATTTGAATTCATGCGTCTTCAATTCCATTAAATCACTTGCGAAAAATAAACCTGAACATGGCGAATGATTTCACACTTGTAACATCCATTCTTATTGCTGCACCAAAATCAAAAGTTTGGGATGCAATCATTAATCCTGAAATTATTAAACAATATCTTTTTGGAACAGAAGCCAGGAGTGATTGGAAGGTGGGAAGTACCATCACATATACCGGAACAGGGGAAGGAAAATCTTATGAAGCCAAAGGAGCCATTCTCGAAATGGAAACTGAAAAACTTTTTAAGTATAA
>JBKJNS010000489.1:0-3133 GCA_046593455.1 Chitinophagales bacterium
CCCTGATACAAAGAAATTATCATTATCCGGTTCCTGTGAAGCAATTGAAATTGCACTTCCATTTACAGTTGCGTTCACTGAGTTTGCAAATACATCCCAAAAATTTGTGATATTAACATCTACAGCGGTAGCACCATTTGACACGGTTACAATGTAAGATGAAGTTCCTGATGAAGAACATGCATCAGCAGCGGTCCATGTGCCTGCAAATTTGGCTCTTGATTCTGTTGAGCAATCTGTTCCTTCATAACCGGTTGCACAATCGCAAGTTCCGCTAATGCAGGTTCCACCATTCATGCAAACAACATCTTTACAAGGATCGCTGGTACATGCATTAAAAAACATTACAGTTGCAAATGCAATTGCCGATAAAAAACTTACGCTAAAAATTGATACTTTTTTCATAGTGATTTTAAATTTGAGTTTTAAGATTTTTAAGTAAGGTGCAAATATAAGCCATCAGGTGCTTAAATCTTAAAAAGGTCTTTAAAAAAACCAGATTACTTTTTCTTCCAGATTCCATTACAGGCATCTTCAATCATCAGTTCATCCTTAACACTAAAGGTTATTGATATTTCATCTGCAACAGTATCAAGGGTGCCCGCACCTGATAAAACAATTCCCTGCACATTTTGAACAGGAATTGTAATACTTATTCCCGATACCGTTCCCGTGGCTACGAATGAAGTTCCGAACTGTCCAAAATTGGTAATTAGAATTTCGTTTATAACACTCGATGAAGCAGAAATAGTAGCAGTATACCCGTAATTGTTTGTTTGGCAACTGTCAAAAGCATCCCAGTTTCCAATAAAGCGATCAACTGTTCTTATCGTGCAACTATCTCCTTCAAATCCATAATTGCAGTTGCAAACATTATTTACACATGCTCCATAGTAACAGGGAATGGTGCATTCAGTTCCATTATTATTGCAAGAAAAAGTTAAGAATAACAGAGCAAATAAAGATAAGGTAGCAATAGAAATTGCGTTGTGTTTCTTATTCATAATTTAGGTAATGCAACAGGTTAGATAAAGCGGCAAGATAGATTGAAACACGATTACTACCAATTTCAATTTTTTTAAACGAATAACACCTGAATCAATTGCACTAGTATCTTTAAGCGGATTTGAAGCCATCAAAAGTTTTATGATGAATGTGCGTTTTAGAAATTTTATACTCACCAATTCACTAATTTCCAATGGTGATAGAACTCTATTAGCTGTAAGCGGCGGTGTAGATTCTGTTGTAATGGCTCACTTATTCAGTTCATTAAAACTTAAGTTCGGTATTGCGCATATTAATTTTCAATTGCGAAAAGAAGATTCAAATGACGATGAGGAATTCGTAAAAAAATTAGCTGATGAATTGAAAGTAAATTTCTTTAGTACCCGATTTAACACCAGTGAATTTGCTGCTGATAATAAACTTTCTACTCAAATGGCAGCCCGCGAATTGAGGTATAAATGGCTCGAACAAACCAGGAAAGAAAATAACTTTAAGTACATAGCCACTGCACACCATCTCAATGATTCGGTTGAAACCGTTCTTATGAATATTTTTAAAGGAACGGGAATTCACGGTTTGCATGGCATTAAACCGATAAATGAAAAATTGATTCGGCCCATGTTGTGTTTTTATAAAAAGGAAATTGAAACCTATGCGATAGAAAATAAAATCACTTTCAGGCAAGATGCATCGAATTTTAAATCTGATTACGACAGAAATAAAATCCGACTTGAGCTTATTCCGCAGATTGAAAAACATTTTCCTTCTTTCGAAAAATCATTTGCCGGTAATATTTCGAAATGGACCGATGCTGAAATTATTTACAATGAATCATTGCTTCGATTAAAGAAAAGATTGCTGATCAGAAAAAATGAAGATTCATTCATCAATATTGGTTCTTTAAAACATTTGCCAGCTTACAGAACAATTTTATTTGAGATATTGAAAGATTATTCTTTTACTACTGATCAGGTAAGCCAAATTGCTGATACAATTGATAGTGGATCGGGCAAAATATTTTTCTCTCCAACTAACAGAGTTACTAAAGACAGAATGCAATTCATTGTTTCCCCAATCAAGGCAACCACTTTTTCGGAATATTTAATTAATGAAGAAGATGGAGAAATTTCATTTGATAAATTAAAGTTAAATTTTGAAATTAAAGATGTGGCAACTTTTTCAATTCCTTCAAAAAAAGAATTCAGTTGCCTCGATCAATCTCTTCTTGAATTTCCATTGATACTCAGGAAATGGAAACAGGGGGATTACTTCTACCCTTTTGGAATGAAAAGAAAAAAGAAAAAAGTGAGTGATTATTTGATTGACAGAAAGATTTCAATCCCCGAAAAAGAAAACATTTGGATAATGGAATCGGGCAAAAAAATATGCTGCATCATTGGCGAAAGAATCGATGAGCGGTTTAGAATCACCTCATCCACAAAAAAATGTTTCGTGCTTGAACTGAAAAAAAATAATTCTTCTTCTTTCCTTTAAAACTATTTCAACAACTCATCAGATTTTTTCTTTGCCGCATCAAGCACTGCCTGTGCCTGCTTGTTTCCTTCATCAATAATTTTTTGCGCTTGCTTATCTGTTTCGGCTTTAGCTCTTTTTGCTGCTTCCTGTGCAGCTACTTTTGCAATGGGATTAGTTACTTGCGCAACTAATTTATCTGCTGCTGCATAGCCCTCTGCTTTTGTTTTGTCGGATGCAACTTTAGCGGCATCCCGAATTTTTTGCGCTTCCACTTCTGCTGCTGCTAAAATTTTTACCGATTCATCGCGTGCCTGCTGTTTCACATCTTCAATTTTTTCTTCTACTTTTTGCTTCACTTCTTCTTTAACCGCTTCAACTACCGATTGGCCTTGCTGGGCAAAATCAGTTTTTACAATTGGCTTAAGTATAGTACCGCCAACTGTTACATTTATTTTTATCGGATCGGGGAGATGAAATGAAGTGCCTGCAGTGCCATTCACTTTTGATAATGCACTTGTCATCAATGTTGTTGCTTGTGTTCCCAATTTTTCTTTGGGAATTGAAAACCCGATTTTGTAATCTATAGATTGATCAAAACCGTTTGAACCTTCAATCAATGCATTGGTGCCCGCGATTTTTGTTTCATAGGGTT
>JBKJNS010000154.1:0-3265 GCA_046593455.1 Chitinophagales bacterium
TCTTCAACCGTGAACCTGAATGTTTTTACAAATGAGCGGTAAATTAAAATTCCAAAAACAACAGAAGGAAGAAGTAAAACAAATAACCACGGCACAATTAGAACAATGCTGTTTGAAGCTGCATCATTCATTGTTTTTAATTGCGGAAAAAAGATGCTGATAAAAAATAAATTGATTCCAATAAGAATTACAAGCACGATTGCAAAGCGATAATAAGCAGAAGGGTGATGCGCGCGGAATTCGAATGTCATTTCAACTGTGCAAGTTATTCAAGTGAAATGAAATCGAAGTGATTATTGCTGTGAAGGTTGAATCATGATGCTGTTGTTTCCATCTGCCGCTTTAGCCGAATCAATAATGTGCTGTATTCTTTGCTCGGTTGCAATTGCATCGGGATCAATTGCATTCACAGTATCATTTACCATTACGATCACTATGTTTTTTCCATACCACCACTCGTCAGTTTTTATCTGGCTTCCGAATTCATCGAGCATAACACCCAAATGAATAATGGTATCCGGTGTGCCGATGCTATTTGCAACCTCCATGAATGTCATTCCTGTTTTTATTTTAGACAGATCAAATACCGGCGTAATTTTTTTGGGGGAAGAAGAATGACAGGCAAACTGTAAAGTTGCTAAAGCTGCTATTAGAATAACAATCCCAATTTTCATTTCAAAAAGTATTTTCAAGATCGTTTTTTCACTTTTCACTTTCACCATTCACCTTTTAAAATCTCGGGCAAGGCAAATCAATTCCCGGAATATTATTTTTCTTAGAAGTGCCGATGTAGATCAGCGAAATTTCAAATGCACCTTTACCATTGCTTGCAGGTTTTAGTTCCGATGTGTTTACATCGTAATTCATGATGAAACGCCAATGAGTAATCTCAAATCCTGCAGCAGGAATCATTGCATCTTTGATTCTTCCGTAAAAACCTAAATACAATTTTGTATTTACCGCCGGGTCTTTCGAAATATCGTATTGCAACATTCCGCCTAACAAAAACTCGCTTGCTTTTTTTTGCGCTTCATAATAAATGCTTGGTGCAATACTTAAGTGATCGTTGAAAAGATAATTTATTCCGACATTAAAAACAGGACGGGTTCCAAGTTGGTTTGCATCATCATAAAATGAATCTTGCGGGCGAATGAGATGGTAAATTGCAAAGCCTGCATTGGCAGAAATATTTTTTGGTCCGTTGTAGGAATAGGAAATTCCAAGTGCAGCATCGGGGTAACTGGTAGTTGCGTTCTTGTAATTTTCACCGGTAGCAAGTTGTGTATCAAAGCCAGCATCGTTCCACTGACTATCGAAATAGAGTTTCGTAAAATCAATTTTCTTTTGCACCCATCCAAATTGAGCACCTAATGAAAGATCATTTGTTTTTGCATGATCTAAAATAAAATGATAAGCGCCAGATGCAATTAGTTTAGTAACAGTGAGCGCACCGTCACCTGCACGATCAGCAATTATATTCATACCCATTGAATAATAATTGCGGTTGTAAATTTTTCTTCCCAAATTAAAATCACCAAAGATGTCGAAGGTTTTATAAGGCACTGTTACACTTGCCCATTGTGTTCTGTAATTTAAGCCTGCACGGTAATCTCCATTGAAACTTCCAGTGAGTGCAGGGTTGATGGTGAGCGGCGCAGAGTAGTATTGAGAGAAATGAATGTCTTGCGCAGTTAGCTTGCTTGCTATTGCAATCACAAAAAATAATATGGTGATGCTGCTTTTCATTTCATCAATTTACTTTCATTTAAACACAGTACTCAAAACACAAAACTCAAAACTCTAAACTCAAAACTAAATCATCTCAGCAACGTCACATTCCCGCTGCGAGTTGCGGCTTTGCCATCACTAAAGATTGCATTCAGTTGCCAAACATACACTTCCATTTCCTGAGCCATGCCTTTGTAAATTCCATTCCATCCTTTATTAATATCATTCGTTTCAAAAACCAATTCGCCCCATCGATTGAAAACTTTAAAGTCCAGTGTTTTTACATCTTGCCCTTTCACATACAAAACATCATTTGCGCCATCACCATTGGGAGAAAATGCATTGGGCACATCAACAATGGGAATTAATTCTACATGTATCAACTTGCATTCTTTAGCCGGACAACTTCCATCATTGTATGCAGTTAGGCAACACAAATAATCGCCGCTTAGTGTATAGGTGTGAGTTGGATTTACTTCAGTGCTTGTATCACCATCGCCAAAATCCCAGTAGTAATAAGATGCACCTTGCGATTCATTGGTGAAATGAATTGGTGTTGAATAACCAACTACTGTTGTCGGGTCAAATGAAAATGCTACTGTGGGAGGGAAGTCGTAAACAGTAACTGTGAATAGTGCCGTGTCAGATGGTTTGCATGCGGTCGCATCAGTTACGATTTCGAAACCATAATAAGTACCCGGGTTTGGATAAACGTGAGTTGGGTTTTGTTCTGTTGAAGTATTTCCATCCCCAAAATCCCAGAAGAATGTGATGCCGCCATAACCAACATTTGAAAAATTAATGGTGAGCGGCGGGCAACCAAAATATTCATAATCACTCAACTCTGCCTGCACCACATGGGTGAAGTCAACAACAACAGTTGCTGTGTCAAGCGATTCACAAGCATTGGGATCATTCGCATAAATGGTTACCGTATAAATTCCGGGTGTGGTGTAAACATGACTTACAGATTGACCGGCAGCAAATGCACCATCACCAAAATCCCATGTATAGGTAGTGCTTATGCTGCTTGAGTTTCCTTGTAAATTAATTTGAATTGAATCACAGAGATCAATAATTTGATAAAGAAAATTTCCATCAACCTTAGTATTGTAAACTATAACTGTTGTGTAAGCAGTATCTTTTGGAACGCATGCTGTTGGATCTGAAGCGATGAGCATAATTTGATACGTGCCGGTATCGGTAAAAGTGTGAATTGGATTTTCTAATGATGAAGAGCCACCATCACCAAAGAGCCATTCGAATACGGTTGCATTCAAACTATTATTGGTGAACTGAACTGTGAGAGGTACGCAACCTGTTACAGTAGGAAATGCTTCGAGTGCAGCGCTCACAACAAATAAATTTACTTCAAGTTTAAGCCCGAGTTCATTGCAATTGAAACTTTGATTTGTTTCGCTCCATGCACCGGGCGTTGTTGGTGTTGTAGAATTTCCTCCGCAGCCGGCACAAATAGCTTGGTAGATCACGCCGTTTTTATCGAAGCGCGAAGTGCCGCCATCAACATGTTCTGTTG
>JBKJNS010000344.1:0-3935 GCA_046593455.1 Chitinophagales bacterium
GAATAAATGCCCGATGCTTTTAAATTATTCTTACCATAAATATTTGCAGTAACACTATCAAAGCGGTGGTATTCATTGATTGAATCCATGATCAATTTTGCTTTAAAAAGCGTTCTCATTTTTGCTCCGGCTTCAATAACCACTCTGCCACTATCGGGGATTATGCGTGAATCAATCACATCTATGTTTGGTACTTTGTTCACTTTCAAAATATAATTCACCATATCATACGTTGCATTTCCTCCCTGAAAAGTGAGTGAATCCTGGTCTTTTGCAATGGATGTAAAATCTGCAGTGCTTCCTTCAGGTGCTTTAAATGTCATTCTCTTTTTATCCATCTCCCATTTGAATTCATTAATGGATGTTGAATATTCATTGTAAGGAAATGTAGTGGAGATATCATCAGTGTTAGATTTAAAATTACCAATGCGTGCATCGAAATCTATATTCGCATTTACATCCTGCGTTTTCAATGCAAATTTTTTGGGGTCGAGAGATTTTATGATGAAGTCGCAGCTATCAGCACTCAATTTATTTTTTCCGAATCCTATATCATTGCTGGAAAGTTGTGCATCGGCCCAATCAACAAAACCACTTCCGCGCAGTCCTTTGCTTTGCAATACAAGTGTTCCTCTAAACTCTGTTTTAAGATCAAACATTTTGAAAGGAATAGAATCCATTTTCAACATCATCGAATCTTCATTCGGCAGCCACCGCATTTTATCGTGCAGGCCTCTAACAGTTGGAAATTCAATTCCGTCAATTTCGCCTGCATTCATTCTAAAAGTATCAGCTTTTGCAATGGTAGAATCGGGAAAGAAAATTATGTCTTTCGACTTTGTGAGTGATCCAACAAATTTGATATCACCTTTTCCTCTAAGCCCTGAATTATCAAGAGAAATTTCATTGGTGTAAGTTCCTTTTCCGCCATACATGGCAATCTCCTTTTTAGTTGTTTTAAATCCCAGCGAAAAATCTTTTTGTATTACAACACGGTTATCAATATCAGGAAAGATTCCGCCCGATACCAGTTTACCTGCAAAAGCAATCTTGGTCCAGTTATAGGTATTGAGTGAATCGAACTCAAAAGGTTTCAATTCAAAATAAAATTCATCGCGGTGATAAGCACCACCTAAAGTTCTTCTGTTATCATAATAAACAAAAGAAGGTTGTGTGGTGGTAAGAATGGGAAACTGCGGATGGCGTTTTATACCTGATCTGTTATCTCTTGTATCAATCTGAAGATCTCCCGTAACATTACTGATCACACTATTAATTGGTCCCACCGTTGCCTGGCCATTGGCATCTCGCTTACCATTTGGAATATTGATCACAACAGAATCAACAGTAGAAAGATCAATTTTAAAATCGTTGTAATTAAAACTGAATCCTTTGCCGCTCATATCTAACCTGCCGGCGAACATAGTTCCGTTAAAATCAAAGCTGCGATCTTTTCTTACAACAATATTATTCTGGTAAGGAAAAACGACAACGAAATTTGTATCGCTCAAAACAATTTTCCTCACCCCATTCAAGGTCAGGTTGTAGCTGCGCATATCCATTATCCCGTTAACGCTGTCAACTACCGATTCAATTCTAATATTATCGTAGTCAACTTTTTTATCCTTAGCCAATTCATATTTAAAAAGTTTATAGCGCAGTGTTACCAATTCCCTTTTATCATCATAATCAATAAAACCATCTTCAACTAATTTGTAAAGCATGGGTTGAATGGTGACGGCAGAATATTTCGGGTCAATCTTTTTTGCAAGATCCTCTGTATAAAATTCCTTTTCTCCCGTGCGGTCACTGATCTGCTTCAGCCGATCGATAAAGTTATAATCGGCAATTCCTGTGTATTTATCAATCTTGCCTTTCCGGTAGTAATCGAATGACTCAAGCACCATTGTGCTTTGCCCCTGCGTAGCAATATTTCGCAAGAGAACCTCGGGTTCATTCATATCCCAGTAAATAAGTTCGGGGCTCATTTCGAAACCATGGTAGTAATCGTTGAATGCACTCTTTTCAATCCCGTTTTTCCCTCTGAACAAAAACAATTCTCGCTTTGCAATATTGTATCGCATGGTGAGGCCGCCATGCAGAACAGAATCTTTACCGAGCATTAACTTTATATCGGCTTTTGCTGCATTGATCGCTTCATTTTTTCTAATATCAAAATGCTGTGACTTTGCTATAAGCCCTAATTGATTATCAAATCTGTAAACCTTTATTACGCAGGGTTGATCAGGGGTTCCAAACAAATTCATTTTCGCTCCTACCAATTCAAGCCCACCGTACATCTTAGTATAAGGCGCAACGCCTTCAAACAATAAATCTTTTTTAAAAGAAGTAAACCGCGGGTATGTTGCAAAATCGGTATTTACATGAGAGAGTAACTTATCTGAAAAACTTCCAAGCACATTTGACTTTTTATAAATATCATAGTGCAATTTTGCGGTATCAACCGAGTAGGTACTTTGATTCATGTCGATCTTATACTTCGAAAATGTTACATACGCATCATCTTCACCATAACCAACACGTGTAAAATTTGCTCTTCCTTTTGTTCCCTTCCAAACATTATCCATTGGATAATAGCTACCTGATGTATTGTCGATGCGAATTGAATCGCCTTCGGTAATTCCGATAATAGTACCATCAATAAATTTTAAAACAGCGGTATCATTTACCATTTCCAAATCATAAATTTCAGAATCAAACTTCCATGTTTTGGAAATTGTGGAACTCAATGCATGTTTGGTAAACAAGGCCAATGAAAAGTCGAGATAATCTTCGTACTTCTTATTATTGCCCTGCCTGATGTTTGCAATTACTGCTGACGAAACATTTTTCCAATCATCCCAAATATCAAGTGATATCTTATTGTGCTGAAAAGCAATCACCACATTAAAATATTTTAGAAAATAAGGAAGCGTGAGCATCTTTCTCGCTCTCATTGCTTGTGCGAGCTCAATGATGTCACCTTGCTGAGATGAATTAATCAGGGGCCATGCTCCTTCTAACAGCTTCGCAGTTTCTTTACAATCATCTCTTTTAGTATCGCTAAAAAGTAAGGTGATGGCTTTCAAAAATCCCTCGCGATCATCAGGGAGCGGACCAGTTGTTTGTGCGAAAATATTTGTTGACAACAAACAGCAGGCAACAAAAAGAAAACAGAAGAATTTGAGTTTTGAACGCAGGAATTTCATTTCAATAAAAATAATTTTACCAGTTATCATTTGCATTTGTGGAAGCGAACGAAATTATTGAATGCAAATTACCAAGCGGTATTGCAGAGGCAGACTTTTACACAATCAGAGTGATGTTGCAATCCCACAAAAACAATTTATATTCTACTTTGTAAAAAGAAGCGCAAGCCAGTCGCCTTCCGCTTTTCTTTCGATCAATCTTAGTAATTGACTTCTTGCATCCTCAACAAGAATGGCTTCATCAGCAATAAGAAACCCGCTTATAAAGAGCAACCCATTTTTATTTAGCGCATGACTAAAATGTAGCAGGTTTAATCTTATTACTTCACGCGTAATATTTGCGAGTATGATATCAAATTTTTGAGTGCTCTTGAACTTATCATCTAGAAGAAGTTTAAAATTTGTAACGCCATTTATTTTAAAATTCTCAGCCGCATTTTCAATTGCATTTGATTCGTTGTCTATAGCGAGAATATTTTTACATCCTTGTTTTGCTGCAAGAATAGAAAGAATAGCAGTTCCGCATCCAAAGTCAAGCACTTGCTTGTCAACAAAATTATTCGTCAACATCAACTGCAACATCATCGAAGTTGTAGCGTGATGCCCCGTACCAAATGACATTTTCGGATCAATAATGATCTCTTGTTTTACAGTAATATTTTGCGGGTGAAATGAAGCCCGAACTAAGAGTTTATTTCCAATTATTATTGGCTGAAAGTTTTTCTC
>JBKJNS010000414.1:0-2784 GCA_046593455.1 Chitinophagales bacterium
TTGGAATGAGTGTTCAGTCATTCATCAGCAGCCCGCGAAGGCATTGGGATTCCATTATAGCAGTGAGTGTGCATGTGCTGCTAAGTGTTGCAGCTTTTTGGTTTTTAGGATGGCTTGGCTGGTTGTTGCTCATTCTTGTTCCGTTTTTAATTGCAAGTGCATTGGGTGCGTACTTGTTTTATGCGCAGCACAATTTTCCCGGTGTAAAATTTAAAGAAGACATTGAATGGAGTTATGATCATGCAGCATTAGAATCTTCAAGTTATATGAAGATGAATTTTTTCTGGGAATTTATGACAGCGAATATTGGCTACCATCATATCCACCACATCAACTCTCGAATCCCGTTTTACCGTTTGCCCGAGGCAATGAAAAAAATTCCAGAGCTTCAAACTGCAACCATCACTACACTTAATCCTTCAGATATTATTGCTTGCCTTAAACTTAAAGTTTGGGATGCGGAGCGGAATGAGATGATTCCATTGCCATCATAGTATTTATTGAGTAAACACATATCTGCTCTAATATTGCATTTAATATTTTAAGTCACGATTCTTATGAAAAAAATACTTTTTGTAACAGCTGCTATTATTTTATTACTGATTGCAACGGTAATTGCAATTCCATTTTTGTTTAAAGGAAAAATAATTTCTAAAACAAAAGATGCGATCAACAAATCAATTAATGCCAAAGTAAATTTCAGTGATGCAGGAGTCACCCTGCTTAAAAATTTCCCAAATATTACTTTGTGCATGGGTAAATTGAGTGTGGTTGGTATCAATGATTTCGAAGGTGATACACTCGCATACATTAATTCGATAGATGTGAGCTTGAATATTTGGGATGTTGTTAAAGGATCTCAAATAAAAATTCAATCTGTTCAATTAGATAACCCTTACATAAATATTTTGGTATTGGAGAATGGTAATGCAAATTACGACATCGCCAAACCCGGTGATTCAACAGCAACAAATTCAGGTTCTTCATCTTTTAAAATTGCACTGAACAAATATGAAATCAAAAACGGGTTAATAAAATATGATGATCGCTCGCTTGGATTAAGAATACTATTGGAAAACTTAAATCACGCAGGCAGCAGAGATTTTACACAAGACCTTTTTACGCTGGCTACCAAAACAGAAATTGAAAAAACCAATGTTTGGTATGGCGGAATTAATTATATCAGCAATGCAAAAGCAATTATTACCGCTGCATTTGATATGGATATGAAAAATGCCAAGTACACATTTAAGGAAAATGAAATTCAGTTAAATGAATTGGTGCTTGGTGTTGATGGATGGGTTGCAATGCAAACAGCAGAGTCAACAATGGATTTAAAATGGTATGTAAAGAAAACGGATTTCAGAAATTTTGTTTCAATGATTCCCGGAGTTTACAGCAATCAATTTAAAGACTTAAAATCATCGGGCACATTGGCATTAAATGGTTTTGTAAAAGGAATTTACAATGAAAAACAAATGCCTGCTTATGCATTGAACTTAAAAATTGACAAGGGCATGTTTCAATATCCCGGCTTGCCTTCTTCAGTAAATAATGTGAATGTTGATTTAAATATTGATAACCCCGATGGAATTACCGATCACAGTGTAATTGATCTTAAAAAGTTTCATGCCGAAATAGCAAACTCACCAATTGATGCACGGCTGCATGTTACAACTCCCGTAAGCGATGCAAACATTGATGCAATGCTAAAAGGAAAAATGGATTTGAAGAATCTCAAAAATATTATCCCGCTTGAAAAAGGAACTGACTTAAACGGAATTGTAGCAGCAGACATTACTGCGAAAGGCAGATACAGCTCAATAGAGAAAAAACAATACGAAAACTTTAATGCCGCAGGTACCTTTTCAATTACAGGAATGAATTATAAAACAGATGGCTATCCTGAAACATTGATCAATAACCTGCTCTTGACTTTTAACCCTGCGAATGTTACACTCAATACACTCGATGCAAAAATGGGAAACAGTGATTTTAAAGCTGATGGTTCAATTGATAATTTGTTAGGTTATTATTTCCGGGATGAATTATTGAAAGGAAATTTCAATATCAATTCAAACCTTATTGATTTGAATGAATTAATGAGTGGATCTACATCTTCTTCTTCGGCATCCGATACTTCAAAGATGAGTGTGATTCAAATTCCTTCTAACATCGATTTTACTTTGAACGCAGGTGTAAATAAATTGCTCTATGAAAACAAGGTGATTGAAAATTTGAAAGGGATAATAATTATAAGTAAGCAAGAATTGAATATTCAGGAACTCATTTTTAATATGTTGAATGGCAATGTGAGTATGAATGGTAAATATGTGACGGTAAATACAACAAAACCCGATTTTAATTTTGCTTTTGATATTAATGAGTTTGATGTGCAGCAAACATTTAAAACTTTTAATACCATTCAAAAGATAGCTCCTGTTGCAGCCTTCTGTAATGGAAAATTCGCAACTAGTTTGAATGTAAGAGGCAATTTTGATCAGCACATGCAGCCATTGTTGAATTCGCTGGCCGGCAACGGGAAACTTTCTTCGCAAATGATTGCAATAAGTAATTTTGAGCCACTCAATCAAATTGCAGATGCGCTCAAAATGGAGCAATACAAAAAAGCTGAATTAGACGATATTAATTTTAGCTATGAATTTGAAAACGGAAGAGTGAAAATCAAACCCTATGAAACAAAAATCGCGGGCACCAATGCATTGATTGAAGGTTCAAACGGTTTTGATCAATCGATAGATTACAAGATTGGATTTTCAATTC
>JBKJNS010000304.1:0-3177 GCA_046593455.1 Chitinophagales bacterium
TTCTGAACTTGTGAGAAGATTTATCTTGGTAGATTTTTTCAAAGTGTTACCTGTTTCCCAAAGTTCCTGAATGTCGTGTGCATTGTGAAAGTCAAGAAGAAAATAAAGATGTGTATAAGAAATCAGAGTAACATTTTTGTCAATCGCCTGACTGTAAATCTGGCTTGTGCGATTCGGATATTGTGTAAGCGGAGCTACAAGCAGTGCGTAATTGTTACCCTGCCTCCAACTATCCAATGCGCTTACTTTAAAATCTTTTTGATTCTTTGCTGTTCGGCTTAACCGAAAAGTTTTTGCATCACCAACAATTGTGTATTTGTCCGTTTTTCCGTAAACATCAGCCGAGTTTCCTCTTGCGCCAAGAACTTCTGCTTTTATTCCAAGATGATTTAGTGATTGGGCAAGGATAAGGTCTGATAACTTTGCCCAAAGTTTTTCTTCTGAACTGTCGTGTGCAAACATTTCAGGCAATATGCCACACTCAATAATATTTTGAGAAAGTTGGTTGCGTGTTGTCCTGGATAGATGCTTCTCTAATTTATCAAAGGCATCTTTTGTTTTTGCAATTTTAAAAATCAACTCAATATTTTTTTGTCTCAAATTGTTTTGTTCTATTTTTATTACAAAGATAATTTTTCATTTCAATGCAGTTGTCAATTATTTTTTTCATTTCAAATAACAATTCAAAAAAGAACTGTACTTTTCTCTCGTCAAATTAACGTGTATGAGAACAAAAATTACATTACTCCTATTTCTCTTTTTCATTTCCCAAAATTTATTTGCACAAAAGGAAGCAAACATGTGGTACTTCGGTGATCACGCTGCGGTAGATTTTAACAGCGGTTCACCTGTTGCACTTACCAATAGCGCCATGTATGATTTTGAAGGATGCGCTTCCATCGCCGATGCAAATGGTGCATTATTATTTTACACTGAAGGCAGCACGGTTTGGAATAAGAACCATGTTACCATGAACAATGGAACCGGCTTGATGGGTAATTCTTCTTCCACACAATCGGCTGTAATAGTTCCTCAACCCGGAAGCACAACCATATACTACGTTTTTACAGTTGATGAAGAAGCAGGACCCGATGGATTTCGCTATTCGATTGTTGACATGAGTTTACAGGGAGGTCTTGGTCAGGTTACATTAAAAAATGTTCCCATCTTAAGCCCTACGACTGAAAAAGTGAGTGCTTGTGAAAAAAGCCCCGGCGAAATTTGGGTAATGACTCATCAATGGAATTCAAATAATTTCTATGCCTACATTCTCGATGCTTCCGGTTTTAATGCTACTCCCGTAATCAGCAGTGCAGGAACTGTAATGAATGGATCTACAACCAATACAATTGGCTACATGAAATTTTCACCCAATGGAAAAAGAATTGCTCTTGCTGTTGACTGGGGTTTGCAAATTGTTGAGCTATATGATTTCGATAAATCAACAGGTATCGTAAGCAATGCGCTCACACTTGCTACCGGATTTCCGGGAGCAGGCCCTTATGGAGTTGAATTTTCGCCAAACAGCAATGTACTTTATGCTGAAAATGAATCGGGCGGTTCTTCAAGCCACATTTATCAATGGAACTTAGATGCAGGAAGCTCGGCTGCAATCATTGCCTCTAAACTTGATTTAGCAAGTGTTTCTAGTGCCGGCGCATTACAAATGGGACCCGATTTAAAAATTTATCTCTCTCTTACAAGTTCTGCTTTTCTTGGAACCATTAACGATCCTGATGTTGTAGGAACAGGATGCAATTTTGTAAACAACCAAGTTTCGCTTTTGGGTAAAACAACATTCTTCGGTTTGCCTGATTTTGTAAGCTCATTTTTTCTGGAGGCGGCTTTTGAATTTGAAGGAATTTGCTTTGGTGATACCACCTTTTTTACAATCACCACTGATACTTCTGAAATAGATTCTGTTAATTGGTACTTTGATGATCCTGCTACCGGTGCGTTAAACTATTCAAATGATTTATTTCCTTACCACATTTTTAGCGATACAGGTACCTATCAGGTAATTCTTGAAGCATTTGGCTACAATGCTTCTACCACCGATACCATGGAGGTAATTATTTATCCATTGCCAAATACCAATTTAGGAAATGATACTACCATTTGTAAAGGCGATGTACTTATACTTGATGCAACAACTACCGATGCAACTTACTTGTGGCAAAACGGAACCACGAATGCAACATTAGCCGCAAGCGCCGCAGGAAATTACAATGTAACCGTTACTTCGAATGAAGGTTGCGTGAATCATGATACCATGTTGCTTTCGCTTTATCCATTGCCAATCGTTGACTTAGGTCCCGATACTTTAATTTGTTCCAATCAATCTTTATTACTTGATGTAACTAACTCAGGAATTATTTATTTGTGGAATGATGGTTCAACCAATCCAACCTATACAGTAACAAGCACAGGTTTATATTGGGCAAAAGTTACCGATGTAAATACTTGCTCCAATGCCGACTCAATTGTTGTTACTGTTGTTACTATTCCGCCGCTCAATCTTGGAAACGATACCTTGATTTGCTTGTATGATACCCTTACACTAAGTGCAATTTGGCCGGGTGTAACTTATTTATGGAACAATGGAAGCACCAATTCAACCTATGATATTTACAACAACGGAACCTACTGGTGTAAAGTAACTGATGTTAATGGCTGTGTAAATGTCGACACATTTATTTTGGGTGTGCTGCCTCCGCCTCCTGTAAACTTAGGACCCGATGTTCATTTCTGCCTTGGTACTTCAGCTACTTTAAACGGAACAACTTCATCTGCTGTTTCTTATTACTGGTTTGATGCTACTACGAACCCAACACATGTTGTAAGCACTCCGGGAATTTATTGGATTGAAGTTGCAAACGGAATCGGCTGTAAAGGTTTTGATACCATTGCAGTGTATGAGCAACCCTACCCCATTGTTGATTTGGGGGATGATACCCTTTTGTGCAATGATGCTATTTTAATTTTAGATGCAAAGAGTGATACTTTGTTCAAGGAATGGCAAAATGGTTCCAATCAAAATACTTATACAGTAACTCAGGAAGGAACTTATTCAGTGAATGTAATTGATGAATATGGTTGTGCAACACTGGATTCAATTCATGTGGAGTATCAAGGTTCACCAATTATTGAATTAGGAAATGATTCTTTGTATTGCTA
>JBKJNS010000024.1:0-2585 GCA_046593455.1 Chitinophagales bacterium
ACGAAAAAATTTCGCAAACCATTTTTATTTCTCAAAAAATTACTGATGGAATTTATTTGATTGCTGTTTCTTCAGATTTGAAGAATGAAAAAAGATTGGTGAAGATGATGGTGAAAGATTAATCAATCCATCTTCAATTCCCGTTTCAAAAATTAACGCGTAAAACTTTTTTTATTTCCTCAACAGTCACATTGATTGATTGATTGAATTATTAATTCTGTCTGTGAGAACACGGGCTTTAAAAATTATAATTTTTTGCTAAATGAAACAGGAAAAAATAAATTACCGTAACATTGTACTATGAAGATTAGTTTTGAAAAACAAGTTGGAAGTGCATACTCTACTTCGCTTATTACAGTTGGTAACAAAGTTTATTTTCTTATTCAGCCATTAACTTGTATTGTAAGCACAGCGAACGGCGCCTACTTTATAAAATCGGAGTTGCTTGAAATTATTGGAACAGGCAAAACGCTTGAAGAAGCAGAACGGGATTTTAATGAAGAGTTTGATTACATCTATACCACTTACCTGTCAAGAAGCAATAGTAAACTTTCGACCCGCTTACAGCACATTAAAGCTATCCTGAAAGCATTGGTGAAAGAAATCAAATGATAGTATGGCGGTTTTAAATAGTACAGATACTCTCAAAAATCTAAGAAAGAAAGGATTCAATGAGTCCAATCGTGATCATAAATTCCTCGAACTTAACCATCTCGGTAAACTTATTTTACATACAAAGATCAGCCATGGTGGCGGGCACGATCTTGATAATTTTTTGATAAAGAAAATGGCAGAGCAATGCAAATTATCGAAACAGGAATTTATTGATTTAGCAAAGTGCCCACTTTCTAAAGAAGAATATTTGAAAATATTAAAGGAGAAAGGTCTTCTCGATTAACTTTATTATTTCAATTCCCGCTTCAAAAACTCCCCGGTAAAACTTTTTTTATTCATCGCCACTTCTTCGGGGGTTCCTTCGGCAATAATATAACCGCCGCCATTTCCTCCTTCGGGTCCGAGGTCAATGATGTGGTCGGCTAATTTTATTACATCGAGATTGTGTTCGATGATGAGTACGGTGTTACCCCGATCCACTAATTTATTCAGCACTTCCATCAGCACACGAATGTCTTCGAAGTGCAAACCGGTAGTGGGTTCATCGAGGATGTAAAAAGTTTTTCCGGTATCTTTTTTCGAAAGCTCTGTAGAGAGTTTCACCCGCTGCGCTTCGCCACCACTGAGTGTAGTTGCTTGCTGACCAAGATGAATATAACCAAGCCCAACATCCTGCATCGTTTTTATTTTGCGGTGGATCTTTGCCATGTTCTCAAAAAAAGTTACGCCTTCATCCACCGTCATTTCCAATACATCGCTGATGCTTTTTCCGCGATAGCGCACTTCCAATGTTTCTCTGTTGTATCGCTTGCCCATACACTTCTCGCATTCCACATATACATCGGGTAAAAAATTCATTTCAATTAATTTCATTCCGCCACCCTGACATTCTTCACAGCGACCACCTTTTACGTTGAAAGAAAATCTTCCGGTTTTGTAGCCGCGAATTTTTGCTTCGGGCAGTTGGGCAAATAAATCTCTGATGTCGGTGAATACAGAAATGTATGTTGCAGGATTTGATCTTGGCGTTCTTCCTATGGGAGATTGATCAATCTCAATCACTTTATCGAGTTGCTTCAACCCTTCCACTTTACTGTAAGCAAGCGGTTTCTTTTTTGAATTGAAAAAATATTGGTTGAGAATGGGATACAATGTTTCGGTGATCAGCGAAGATTTACCGCTGCCCGAAACGCCGGTGATACAAATTAATTTACCGAGCGGAAATTTTACTGTGAGGTCTTTTAAATTATTTCCTCTGCAACCAATCAACTGAATAAATTCTTTGTTGCCTTTTCTTCTATGCTCAGGAATTTTAATTGCTTTTTTTCCTGTTAAGAAATCTAAAGTGAGTGAAGATTCATTGCTCAGTTGCTGCGGAGAAATTTCGGAAACCACTCTGCCGCCATGTTCACCTGCACCGGGCCCCATGTCAATCACATGATCTGCAGCGAGCATAATATCTTTATCATGCTCCACAACCAAAACAGAATTACCAACATCAACCAACTCACGTAATGCTTTTATCAGTCGCTGATTATCGCGCTGATGCAATCCAATGCTCGGCTCATCTAAAATGTAAGTGATGCCGGTAAGCTGCGAACCAATTTGTGTTGCCAGCCGAATGCGCTGTGACTCACCACCCGAGAGTGATCGCGACGGACGATTGAGTGAGAGATAATCCAAACCAACATCCAATAAAAATCCAATGCGCGCACGAATTTCTTTCAGCACTTCTTTACCAATCAATAATTGTTTTTCACTCAGGTGATTTTCTACATCATCAAACCATTGCTTGAGTTCGGTAATGTCCATTAAAGAAAGTTCGGCAATGTTTTTTTCATTCACTCTAAAGAAGAGTGATTCTTTTTTCAAACGTGCGCCTTTGCATTCGGGGCAAGTGATGGTCTCCATAAAATCTTCGGCATAGCGGCGAAGATTTTCACTCGATGTATCGCGGTACCAGCGGTAAA
>JBKJNS010000065.1:0-16646 GCA_046593455.1 Chitinophagales bacterium
GAATTCTTTTGACTTCAATGATCTGTTTGTGAATGCAGATAATTACAGACCGAAGTTTATTTGGTACAAGTACTAATGAAGGAAAATTCAAAATTCAAAATTCAAGAAAACAACAAATAAAAAAAATCAGAAAACGGCCGAAAGTAAATTTTGTATTGAAGTTTTAAAATTAGACCTTAATTCATATCCGGGATTGAATTTTGCGATTTTATACTTTGGCCTTATTTGAATTTTGAATTTTGTGTTTTGAAGTTTAACCTTTCTATTCTTTAATCAGCAACCTGTATCCATTGCTGTGAATATTCACAATCTCCACTTTTGGATCGTCTTTTAAAAACTTGCGAAGCTTTACCATAAACACATCCATGCTGCGACCGGTAAAAAAATTTTCTTCACCCCAAATTTGTCGTAATGCAAGTTGGCGTGGCAACACATCATTCATGTGAGCGCACAACAAACGCAGCAGATCAGATTCTTTAGGTGAAAGTTTATATTCTGTTTTTCCAATGTTCAGTTCCCTTAATTTGTAATTGAAGAAATACCTGCCGATCTTAAATTCTGTTGGCAAGTCTTTTTCGGGAACAATATTGTCTTTTCTTTTTAAGATAGCTCTTATTTTATAGAGTAATACTTCAGAGTCAAATGGTTTAATAATGTAATCATCGGCACCAATTTTATAACCTTCCATTACATCAGCTTTAAGTGCTTTTGCAGTAAGAAAAATAAAAGGAACTTTAGGTGTGCGTGTTCTTATTTCTTTGGCGAGTGTAAAGCCATCCATCACCGGCATCATTACATCAATAATGCAAAGATCAAAATCAGTTTTAGCTGCAGCATTTAATCCCAGCAATCCATTGGTGCAAAGTGTTACATCAAAGTTGTGCAGTTCGAGATAGTCACGAAGTACAGAACCAAAACCAGGATCATCTTCAGTTAAAAGAATTCGATTTTTTCTGTCCATAATATTTATTAATGCTGTTGATGACCGAGCGGAAGTTTTACTTCAAAGCAACTGCCTTTTCCTATTTCACTTTTAACGCCAATGCTTCCATTGTGTTTTTTGATAATAGATTTTACATAGGCAAGTCCCAATCCAAATCCTTTTACGTTGTGCAGATTTCCCTGTTGCTCCCGATAGAACCTTTCAAATATTTTTCGTTGTGTAGCAGCACTCATTCCAATGCCTTGGTCAGTAATTGAAATTGAAAGCTTGTTGTGGTCGCAAAGAGTTTTTACAGTTATTTCGGGAGCATCCGGAGAATACTTATTGGCATTATCCAATAGATTGAAAATTACATTCGTAAGATGAATTTCATCAGCGAATACAAATGGATCTTCTGCTTTTAAATCAAGATTCAATTTTCCACCCCGGTTTTCAATCTGCAATCTTACAGGATCAGCAACCTGATTAATGAGATCGTGAACGTTTATCAATTGTTCATTAAGGTCAAGATTTTCTTTATCAAGCAAAGCCATTTGCAGAATGTGTTCTACCTGCGAATTCATGCGCTTGTTTTCTCTGCCAATTAATTCAGAATAATATTTTACGCGTTCCTGATTGCCCAATACAATTGGATTAATTATGGAATCAACTGCAACAGAGATGGTAGCAATTGGCGTTTTGAATTCATGTGTCATGTTATTGATAAAATCGGTTTTTATTTCGCTCAGCTTTTTCTGTTTCAGAATCACATAGATCACCGTGCTAAAGGTGCCAATAAATATTAATGAAAGTATGGCAGAAAGCACAATCATCCACAAGAGTGAGCGAATAAAATAGGGCCGCAGGTCATCAAAGAAAACAAGCAAGCGATCGGGGCGGAAAGTAATGTCATTTGGAAATAGTGATGAGGAGAATGATGAGGGAATCATAGAGGGTGAAAATTGAGGCGATTGTATTGCACAACTTGTGTAGTTATCTCCCGATACAACTCCATACTGAAATGGAACAGTGATTCCTTTTTTCTTCAATTCTTCATCAATCATTGCATGAAGAGAAACGATCTGCAATCGCTGCTGAATAGGAACAGTATTCATGTTCCATTCCATCACCATTTGATTAAAAACCTCGTTGAGTTGTTTTGATTTAATATTTACCTTTTGACTTATTTTATTTCCATTTGCATCAACCTTAAATTGAGTGATGGTGGTGTGTTCGGTATCAATCCCCGTATAAGCATCGTGCTCTGAATCTGAAACAAGAAAAACTTCTGTTTGTTTATGAAGCGTATCAAAAATATCATAAATGCTTTCATAATGAAACCTCGTGGTTGTAGTTGTTTTTCCCGAGTAAGAAACCCATTGTGAGTCTGAATGTTGTGGCCCGTTTGAAACCACAATGTTTGGTTGCATACCAAATGCAAAATGCTGGCTGAGGAATGAAGCTGTCTCTTGTTTTTCGAGTCGCTCAGCAACTTTTGTGAGCGCATCTTTAACATTGCTATCAAAAACTTCGCGCTTGCTTTGCCATGCATTGTTGATCCACAATGCCTGCATCACAATTGCGCCGCCTAATGATAGCGCAAGCAAAATGATTATGATGGGAATGAAATATTTTTTCACTCCAGCAAAATTAAACTCTTAGCTCCGAGCAATGTGATGGGTTAACTTTATTTTAACTGACTATTAAATCAGAATTTTATATAGCTAAAATGTCGGCAAGCTCCGTTAAATACGGGCTAATCTCCATGTGATGTTTGGTAGCTTTTTCAAATGGCGTGTAGACCACATCGCGGTGCATTACACCGGCCATCACATTTTTCTTTCCTGCTAATAATGCCTCAACTGCTGCAACACCAAGGCGGCTTGCGAGCACACGATCCATACAAGTTGGATTGCCGCCACGCTGTATGTGACCAATGATTGAAACGCGGGTATCGTACTCATTAAATTTTTCTTTCACCTTTTTGGCAACTTCTAATGCGCCACCTTCTTCTTCACCTTCAGACACAATTACGATGCTCGAAGATTTTTTTCTTTTCCAGCCGCTCTCTAATTTTTCGATTAGTTGTTCTATGCTCATTGCAACTTCGGGTAATAGAATTGCTTCGGCACCTGTAGCAAGGCCGCAGCGAAGTGCGATAAACCCGGCATCGCGCCCCATTACTTCCACAAAAAATAAACGGTTGTGGGCATCTGCTGTGTCACGTATTTTATCAATGGCTTCCATTGCAGTGTTAATGGCTGTATCGTAACCGATGGTAAAATCGGTTCCATACAAATCATTATCAATGGTGCCGGGTAAACCGATAAACGGAATTTCATAATGCATGTTGAATTCAAGTGCGCCTCTAAAAGTTCCGTCGCCGCCAATGGCAACTATTCCATCGATGTTATGTTTTATCAATTGCTCATGCGCCATTGCCATTCCTTCTGCCGTCATAAATCTTTTGCTGCGTGCTGTTTTTAGAATGGTACCGCCACGATGTATAATGCCACTTACTGAGCGCGATTGCATTTCTACTATTTCCCCATCAATTAAACCTTCGTAGCCGCGATGGATTCCAAAAACTTTGAGGTTGTGAAAAATTCCTGCACGTACCACTGCCCGAATGGCCGCATTCATTCCCGGTGAGTCGCCTCCACTGGTAAAAACGCCAATGTTCTTAATACTGGTTTTCATTCTTTCAGAAAATAATTTGAGCGCGAAGGTAAATTTTTCTCAATTGCTTATTCAGTTACCACGTGATAACGATACTTTGTTCTTACCAAATCGGGAGTTTGATATTCAAGAGTTAGATCGGTTGCATTTACTTTTTTGAGGTTGTAGTTAAGATTCTTTTTTGTTGAAGAACTGAAAGAAATAATTTTAGCTGCTTCATTAAATGACCATGTTCCTGAAATAGTTTTTCCTGCCTTCATCCATTCATATGTTCCATCAGTCTTCAAAAGCAGCCAATCATTTTTTGCTAACGAATCAAGTTTTACTACTCCAAATTCTTCGGTTCCAATGAATTTCCATTTTTGTATTAGTAATTCTTTCGGACTTTGCTGACTGAAAACCATTGAAGAAAGAGAAAGTAAAATAGCGGCGAAGAATAATTTTTTTTTCATGAGCTTAAAAATATTTCGCAACAAAATTATTCTATTGTTTGAGATTTTTAGTTTCACTTATGAAACGAATAATTACAGGTAAGGTAATAAGAATTACTAATCCGATTATGATGTAACCCAGGTTATCTTCAACAAATGGAATTTTCCCGAGAAGATAGCCGGCAAGTACAAGTGGAGTTACCCATGTAACAGCGCCTGCAAATGAAAAGAAAAGGAATTTTTTTATATCAACTTTAATTACACCTGAAACAATGGGAGTAAATGTTCTTATGATTGGAAAAAACCTTCCTGCCATTAAAGAAAGCCCTCCATATTTTTTGTAAAAGTCTTCTGCCATTTTTAAATAAGCGCGTTTGAAAAACCATGATTCTTTTCGTGAATATGCTGCCACACCTAACCCTTTTCCAAAGTAATAACCGGTAAGGTTTCCAAGAGTTGCTGCAATGATCATTGCCACAATCACGATTGCTACAGGCTGATGAATATCACCTGTTGCAGTTAGTACACCGGCGGTAAACAATAGTGAGTCGCCTGGAAAGAAAAAGCAAAAGAAAATTCCGGTTTCAGCATAAACCATTAGCAGCAATAAAAGAAATCCCCCAACCCGAAGCAACTCTTTTGGGTTGAAGAGAAATGCAGGATCTTCAATTCCTCTGCTGATAACATCTTGTATATCCAACAACATTTGTGGAAAGGTAATAAAGCATTTAATATCTCAAAGAAAAGGTATAGGAAATTTAAAATAAGCTATTCAAACTTTAGACTGATTTACGTTTCTTTACTAATTATCATTGAAACAAGTGGTGAAAAAAATAATTTATGTTGGTAATAATTATAGATAAGCTGGCAAAGTTATTATTTGGGAAATGAAAGAAGATGTTATAGTTATTTAATAATTTTTACTTTGGGCAGGTACATGTCGTTGATTATACTGTTACATATTGCTATTAACAGAACATTGAAATTGTTTTCGATGTTTGTTTTATTATTTATTATGCTATTGCCTGTTCATTCAATTTCACAGTCTGCATTGCTGAACTTGAACAGCGAATCAAATATTTATTTGCAGCGGTTTGAGATTTTGTCGGGCAAAATTTCAGATCAAATCCATTTGTCTTCTCTTCCTCTCCAAAGAAGGTTTGCTGTAACTGCGCTCGATACCATGTTAAGCGACTCAAGTTTGCACTTGAATGAAAATGAAAGGGAAGCTGCTGAATATTTGTTGGTTGATAATGATGAGTGGTCAAATTCGTCACTTGCCAAAAGCAAGAAACCATTTTTAAAATATTTCTATCGCAACAAGTCGGATTTATTTCAATACCGCTCCGATGATTTTATGGTTAAGATCAATCCTGTTTTTGATTTTGAAATCGGATACGATCAACTCAGCAATGAAACCCTTTTCCAGAATACACGTGGTCTTGAACTACGCGGATGGATTGCTAAAAGAGTTGGTTATTATTTTTTGGTAACCGAAAATCAGGCGAGGTTTCCAAGATATGTAAGAGAACGAACAGATTCATTAGGTGCATTGCCTTATCAGGGTTATTATAAAGATTTTAAAAGAGATGGTTTTGATTTTTTGGAGACCAAAGGATACTTTGATTTTATTGCTGCAAAATTTATCACTATACAATTTGGCCATGATAAAAATTTTCTGGGAAATGGAATTCGTTCGCTCGCTATTTCTGATTTTTCAGAAAATTATCTTTTCCTCAAACTTCAAACACAGGTTTGGAAAATTCAATATCAAAATTTGTTCATGGATTTAACAGCGGACTTTTTACGCGGTGGCGATCAGCTATTACCAAAGAAGTTTGCTGCCATACATCACCTGAGTATTAATGCAACAAAGTTTTTAAATATCGGAGTTTGGGAAAGTGTAGTGTTCCATCGCAACGATGGTTTCGAATTGCAATACCTGAACCCGATTATTTTTTACAGAAGTGTTGAGCAACTTATTGGCAGCCCCGACAACACCATGCTTGGAATTGATTACAGAATTAATTTTCTCAAAAGATTTTCATATTACGGTCAGCTGATGGTTGATGATTATAATTTTCAAACCTCAAAAGGTTCACGAGGTTATTGGGGAAACAAATACGGGATTCAGCAGGGAATCAAATACATCAATGCATTTGGTTTAAATAATTTAGATCTTCAGGCAGAGTGGAATTATGTTCGCCCATACACTTATACGCATGACGATTCTATTGCTAATTATTCAAACTACAATCTACAGTTAGCGCATCCGCTGGGTGCTAACTTTAATGAATTGATTGGCATTGTTCGTTACCAACCAATTTTTCCATTCACCATTCAAGCAAAAATTGTTTATGCGAAACAAGGAAGAGATACAGCCAATTCAAATTTTGGTGCCGATATATTTATTCCTACTACTGAGAGCAATGTTGCCGGTGTTTTCGGTAATGAAATTGCGCAGGGTGTGGAAAATCATTTGTTGAATTTTGGAATCAGTTGTTCTTACATGTTAAGGCACAACGTGTATGCAGATGCAACTTATATATATCGCAAGACTAATTCAAGCGAAACAGTTTTCAATTCATCAACAAATATTTTTCAAATTGGAGTTCGAATGAATATTGAAAAGAAGCCGTTTGATTTTTAATTTGAATTGTGCTGAAGCTTTTGTCTTGAAACCTTATATTTGATACAACCAAAAACTCACTCTTATGAAACATCTTGCTATTGCATCAATTGTAGGTTCAATTATATTGTACATCTTTCTTGCACTCGCTCACATGGCGCTGCATCTGCACGACAGCGATTACTATTATACTCCTGCTCAGGACAGCATTCTCAAAGTGCTTTCTTCTACATTAACAGAAGACGGAATGTACATGCTTCCATATGTTCCTAAAGGAGCAAGCGAAGATCAAATGAAAAGCATGATGAATTATATAATGGAAGGTAACCCGGTTGCTATGTTAAGCTATCAAGCAAAATCTGAATACAATATGATGATGTATCTGATGTCGTTCTTCTACAATTTTATTTCTGTACTCATTATTTGCATTGCACTGGCAGCAGCAAGTTCGAGTTTAAAAAGTTTCGGGCAGCGGCTTTGGTTTGTAATGTTGTTCGCGGCCTTCGTAATTTTTTCTGATGTAATGATGCGCTATAACTGGGAAGGTTTTCCAATGCAATACCTTACGGGAATTATCCTCGATACTGTAATCGGTTATTTTCTTGTTGGTGTTTGGCTGGCCTGGTACTATGGGAAATTGGTTTCTCAGAAATCTTAGAAAGGGAAAACTATTTTTCTAAAAAGCCTTTGAGCGAAGCAAGAAAATTTCGAACTTCTTTTAATGACTCAATTGTTTTGTGTTTGTCAAATTCATCATTCGGGTTCAGTTGCATCTTTCTTTTCGCGCCTTCAATCGTATATCCTTTTTCTTTGAGCAAATACTGAATCACTTTTAAAAACTCCAAATCTCTTTTAGTAAAAAAGCGATCTCCTTTTTTATTTTTCTTCGGCTTTAGAACATCGAATTCATTTTCCCAATGCCTCACTGTTGCAATCGTAAGATTAAACATTTGTGCTACTTCACTAATGGGATAGTATTGTTTGAATTCTTCGGGTTCGGCGGTCTGTTCTTCCATTTCACAAATCTAATCTTCAATAAACAAAAAGTGAAAGCCATTTTAAAATAGTAAAGCACAGTGCTGTTTAAGAACTTAATATCTCTGATTCTAAAACCCGAAACTAATTTAGCTTTGTCGCAAATAGTAAATTATGAGTGAAGCAGGAGAAGCATTTGAGAGATTACTTACCATTATGGATGACCTTAGGACTAAATGCCCATGGGATAAAAAGCAAACTTTAGAGTCGTTGCGTTTGCTCACCATCGAAGAAACTTATGAACTAACAGATGCAATTGATTTAAAAGATATGAAATTGCTCAAAGAAGAAATCGGCGATGTAATGCTGCACATGGTTTTCTATTCAAAGATTGCTTCTGAAGAAAAATCATTTGATATAACTGAAGTGATTAATACGCTTTGCGAGAAATTGATTCGCCGCCACCCACATATTTATGGCGATGTTAAGGCCGATGATGAAGAAACTGTAAAGAAAAATTGGGAACAGATTAAAATGCAGGAGCGAAAAAAATCGGTTCTCGAAGGCGTTCCACATTCATTACCCGCTATTGTAAAAGCATTCCGCATTCAGGATAAAGCAAAGCAGGTTGGATTTGAGTGGGAAAATAAAATTGATGTTTGGAAGAAAGTAAATGAAGAACTCGCAGAATTTGAAGAGTACGCTTCAAAAGAAAACCTTACAGCTGATGAAAAAGAAAACATGGAAAAAGAATTTGGTGACCTGCTTTTTTCATTGGTAAACTTTTCGAGGTTTGTTCACTTAGATCACGAAGCGGCATTGGAGAAAACAAATAAAAAATTTATTCAACGCTTTTTGTTGATGGAAGAAATGGCGAAGGAAAAAAAACAAATACTCCATGAGATGACATTGATGGAAATGGATGCGTTATGGAATGAAGCGAAAAAAACTTACAAGTGAAAAAATTATTGGCCGGTAAACTTTATTAACCAACTCCCTTTTTAAGTATTACAATTATCACTTTGTAACTTCGTGCATTCATGCTCAAATGGTTTTTGAAATACCGCATCTGGCTTTTATTCGCATCAGCATTATTGCTCTTGCTATCCTATCAGATTTCTCATTTCAAAAGCAATCAATCTGAATTGCAGAGTGCTTCAGTTACTTTAGAACGCAAGATCGAAAATCTTAGTGCACAGTTCTATAAACAGTTTACCAATCAGTATTTAGCCAATGCATTTTCTTACCATAAACTTTCAAAAGCCGATGTGGTTGCTTTTAATAAGTTGCCTTATGAATTGTTAGTGTATAAAAATGACTCACTTGTTTATTGGAGCGACAATAAAATATTTCCCTCGCAATCACCCCAATCTTTTGCCGACTCGATAGGGTTTGAAAATTATAAAAACGGATATTACCTGAGTTTGAAAAAAACTTTGAGCGGCAAAGCGGGGAAAACGATTACGCTCATTGCCTTAACTCAAATTAAGAGTGACTACAGTACAACAAATTCATTTCTCAGAAATCATTTCCCCGAATTTTTTGATCTCCCTTCTTACATCATTTTATCAGTTGAGCAACAAAAGAATTACGAGCCGGTAAAAACCTTAAAAGGTAGGGTTCTTTTTTATATTGGAATTGATGAAGCCGAAGAATTGGATAAGGCAGGTTCTGTTGCTGCAGTCTTCTTTTTTCTCTCCATATTTCTGTTCATGTTTTTTGTAATTCAATTACTGAATCAACTGGAACACCCTAAAAAATCCTGGATTAGTTTAATTACAATAGCAATTGTATTTACCGGCATCCTTGTTTTCATTTCTAACAAAACGGCACTTCCCGATGATGTGGAGAACTGGAAGATATTTAACCCTTCACTATTCGCTTCGAGTGGCATTGCAAATTCACTGGGTGCGCTTTTGATTCAAATGCTGTTGTTGCTTTGGATCAGCACTTATCTATCTGTAAGATTTCAGTTGATCCTGCGCCCGCGGCGTAATTCAATTGATAACTATCTCTATCATTTTTTCGGGTACTTCATTATTTGTTTGTTGGTGATTTATTCTGTTAATGTGTTTCAGGCATTGGTAAAAGATTCAATGATTGAGTTTGCTTTTTTAAACCCGCTTGAACCTGATTACTTCAGCATTCTCGGGGTACTCTGTATTTCGATGATTTTGTTTTGTATCTTCCTTTTATCCGAAAAAATATTTTCAATACTTAAAAGAAACCCGCTTTCGATTGTTGATTCTCTTTTGATTTTACTCATTTGTTCTTTATTAACCGGCACTTATTTTTTATGGAGCGCCAATGGTTTGCCGGGCTTGGTGGTGATTCTTTGGACGGTGCTTTTTATTTTGATATTGCCCTACTTAGAAATACGTGAACTCGGCAAACTCAACATCACAAAAATATTCCTTGTAGTTATTTTTTTCTGTGTCTCCGGTGCTTCAGTGCTTTATTACTATGGAACTCAAAAAGAAAAATTGGCCCGGATTACTTATGCCAAAAAATTAATTTCTGACCGCGATGCTGTTACAGAGTTTTTGCTCAGCGGTTTAAGGAACAAGATCATCGAAGACCATTTTGTAATTCAGTATTTTAAATCGAAACAACTTTCGGGTAAAGAACTGGATGACAGACTTCGGCAATTATATTTTACCGAAGGGTTTGATCGCTATACCATTCACTTTTATCCATTTGATCAGGATGGATATTTGCTCTACGGATCAAGCAATGAATTCGGGAGTGTTACCGAGAGAGGAATTAAGCAAGGCATGCAATCAATTGGAACCAAAGACCTTTTTTATTCCTCATCAGCAACTGGAAATATTACTTACCTCAATCAGTTTAATATTGAAAGCAATGATTCATTGCTCGGAAGTCTCTATGTAGCATTGGAATCAAATTCTTACAACAATGCAGGTGTTTACCCCGAATTATTACTCTCGGAAAAAGATAAGTTACCCAATGTAACACCTGAATACTCTTATGCGATTTACAACAAGCGAATAAATTCAACCGCAAAACCAAATGCACAGAGCAGTTTTCAATTGGTTGATGGTGCAGGTGCTTTCAACTACGATTATAAACTGAAATGGAAGTTTAAGGAAGATGAAGAATTCCAGTTTATTGAAGAAGCCCGAAGCAATCATTTGGTTTACCATCCTAAACAGGATATGGTCATTGTTGTAACCAGCAGTAATATTCCCGCACTTTATTTTCTTTCTTATTTCTCTTTTCTGTTTGTTGTTATTTTTTCTTTGGTTGCAATCATTCTCATTTTTAATCTTGTAATTATTAATCCCCGCATCAAGTCGGTTAAAAACCTCATGCAGTATGCCTCCATGAGATCATTGATTCAGGGATTCTTTTTGATTTTTATTTTGATAATGATCATCGTGATTGGTTACGTAACCGGTCAGTTCTTTCTCAGGCAATTCAATACGATTGCGAAATCTACTGTAGAAGAAAAAATGGAGAGGGTTACAGTAACTGTTTCTTTCATGCTCAAAGAAAATAAGGTAAGTGAACCTGATGATCCACTCATTTCGTCTTTGCTACGAAGCCATATTGGTCAAATAGCAGAAGTGCAGGGAAATGAAGTAAATTTTTACAATCGCACCGGTGACCTTATTACCTCTTCGCAGCCTGTAATTTTTGAGAAAGGAATTATCTCCCGTAAAATAAACCCGCTTGCTTACTATGACCTTAGAAAAGAAACTCAAACGATGGTTGTTACCGAAGAAAAAATAGGGAGGCTCAGTTTTTATTCGGGCTACCAAGCCATAAGAAATGAGAATGGAAAAGTGCTTGCTTATTTAAATCTCCCCTACTACAACTCACGCGAAAATTTAAATGAACAGGTAGGCTTTTTCTTTGTTGCACTTGTAAATATTTTGGTGATAGCAATTATTGTTGCAGGTTTAATGGCACCGCTGATATCAAAACAAATCACTTTGAAATTATCATTGGTGGCTGAAAAATTTAAAGGAGTTAAAGTGGGTTCTTCTAATGAATTAATTGAGTGGCATGCAAATGATGAAATTGGTAGTTTAGTGAATGAATACAATAAGATGATTCTTGAACTTAAGAAGAGTGCCGATCGGTTGGTGAACACGCAGCGTGAGTTAGCATGGCGCGAAATGGCAAAGCAAGTAGCGCATGAGATTAAAAACCCGCTCACCCCAATGAAGTTGAGCATTCAACATTTGCAACGCGCTTATTCGCAGAATGCACCAAACCTCAAAGAGTTGACTGAAAAAGTTTCGAAAACATTGATTGAACAAATTGATAACCTCAGTGATATTGCAACTGTATTTTCAAACTTCGCTAAAATGCCAAAAGCCGAAATTGAAAATGTGGATGTAAATGAAATACTGCGGTCTGTTTACGAGTTGCATAAAGAATCGGGTAGTTCAGTTATTCATTTGCATACCAATGCTGAAGAGAGTTTTGTTTCAGCAGATAAAAATCATTTGATTAGTCTTTTCAATAATTTAATACTGAATGCGATTCAGGCAATACCTGAAGAAAGAATGGGAAGAATTGATGTAATAACAGAGAACAGCGAAGGCAACCTTATTATTTCTATTACCGATGATGGAGTTGGGATTTCTGAAGTAGAGCAGGAAAAGGTATTCCTTCCAAACTTTACCACAAAATCTTCAGGTACAGGTTTGGGGTTGGCATATTGTAAAAAAGTTGCTGAAAGCTTTTCGGGCACCATTTCATTTACATCACAAATAAATGTGGGCACAACTTTTTATGTGAGCCTTCCGCTCACGACAAATTCAGTGAGCTCATAAAATATTCTAAATGATTTTATTGTCATATGAGTTTCATTTTTTTAAAACATGGTTACAAGCAAATTTGTATGATTGTAACTTAACGCTCGAAATCAAAGATTGATTTATGCTGAAGAGAAGATCACTGATCATTTTTTATTTTTTGGTAGGCTACATTTTTATATCCTTCACATGGTGGGTAATGCTCCTTATTCGCATAAGCAACGAAGCGTATACTGAGAAACGCGAATTGCTGCAACTCAATTTCATTTATCAAAACAAAAGCTCTCAGGAGTTTGAAGCTTCGGAGCAAATGCAAGAAATTGAAAAGGAGCGACACCGCAAAGAATTTATGATTGCCGGTGAAGGCACTGTATTTCTGATCATATTGGTGGTAATGACTTTTATGGTAAACCGAAGCCTTAACCGCGAAGTAAAAGTGATGCAGCAACAGAAAAATTTTCTTCTTTCCATTACACATGAGTTACGATCGCCCATTGCATCCTCAAAAATAGCAATGCAAACATTATTAAAGCACCGTCAATTGCCACCGGAGAAATATGAATCGATGTTGCACAATGCAGTAAGTGATATGGACAGGCTTCAACTGCTGGTTGAGAACCTCTTGCTTGCTGCAAAAATTGAAGACCACACGTTTAGAATTGCAAATGAAGCCTGCAATTTGTCTGATATTGCAACGCACGTACTTCAAAAAACAGAAGAACAGTTTAGCAGTGTAAGAAAGTTTGAATCTTCAATTTCACCCGATGTAATAGTAAGTGGTGATAAAACAGCATTAACCAGTGTGATCAACAACCTGATTGAGAATGCAATTAAGTATTCAACTGATCAGTCGAAAATAAAAATAGATTTAAAAGAGGTAAATGAAAAGGTGGTCTTAAAAATTGCCGATGATGGTTTAGGTATTCCTGACATCGAAAAGAAAAAAGTATTTCAGAAATTTTACAGAATAGGGCAGGAGGAAACAAGAAAAACAAAAGGCACCGGACTGGGATTATTTATTGTCGAAAAAATTCTGGCCTTGCATAAAGGGAGCGTGAGTGTGAGTGATAACTTGCCGCGAGGTTCCATCTTTGAAGTAACATTACCAAAAGCCATTTGAAATTCTATTTTTAAAAACAACATTGAATAAATTCTTTTATAAAACCTAAAACTTCCTTTATGCAACAACCTCGTGTGCTTCTTGTTGAAGATGAAAAAAATCTTCTTGATGCAATTAAACTCAACCTTGAATTGGAAGGGTATGAAGTTGAAACTGCTGAAACCGGACCGGCTGCTCTTCGAAAGTTTGATGATCAAAGATTCAACATGGTGATACTTGATATTATGTTACCTGAGTTGGATGGCTATAAAGTTTGCCAAACCATAAGAGTAAACAACAGTGAAACCCCTATTCTTTTTCTCACTGCAAAAGATACCAGTGAGGATAAAGTGCTCGGATTAAAAGTTGGTGCCGATGATTACCTCACAAAACCATTTAACCTTGAAGAACTTTTGTTGCGCGTAAAAGTTTTGATCAGGCATAGTTTGAAAGGAACAAAGAATGAAAAAGAAAACCACCTCTTTAAATTCGATGAAAATGAAATCAACTTCTCAACCTTTACTGCAAAAGGAATCAGTCATAAATCTTTTCCGCTTACCAAACGCGAAGCTGCATTGCTCAAGTTGTTGATCGATAAAAAAAATCAAGTGGTGTCGAGAAAAGAAATACTGCAAACGGTTTGGGGTTACGATGTTTTTCCTACCACAAGAACCATTGATAATTTTATTCTTACATTCAGAAAACATTTTGAGAAAGATTCACGTGATCCAAAATATTTTCATTCAATCAGGGGCGTAGGTTACAAGTTTGCCTATAAATAACACTCGCTAAAATCGGTCGTTAACTTTCTTAAACAGTGGTAACCTGCACAATAATCTTTTTGTTTTAGCTTTATATCAACTCGCTTATACTTGCGAATCATAAAGTGCCGGTGAGTAAAATAATGTCGTTAAAATTTACATCTGTAAAAGTTTCAGCAATTATGTTGATTGCCTGCGGCATCTTAATGACTTTAAATTCAAAAGCACAGCAACTTTCAAATGCAAGAACAAAAACGTTTGGGGTAAAAAGCGATACTGTTTTTATCGACTCACTCAGCCTGATTGCCGAATCTGTTTTTGTGAGGGAAAAGAAACGCGGCGAACTTATTAATCGCCAAGATTATGAAATCAATCAATGGAATTCAACTTTGGTTTGGAAAAAAAAACCTTTACCCGACAGCATCACAATTTTTTACCGCGTACTGGCTTTTCCATTCTCTAAAAATTATTTTCATAAAGATTACAATCAATACAACAAGTTTGACAGCATTAGCAGGTTGCCGATAATTTATAAGCCCGATGAACTTATAAATCCGAACCTCAATTCTTCTGCGCTGGATTATAACGGAAGTTTTTCGAGGGGGATTACATTGGGCAACAATCAGGATCTGGTAGTTAACTCAAGTTTTAATTTGCAGATGCAGGGCAAGTTAGCCGGTGATGTAGATGTGCTTGCAGCTATGAGTGATAACAATATTCCTATTCAACCCGAAGGCAATACCCAGAACCTGCAGGAGTTTGATAAAATTTTTATTCAGTTCAAAAAAAATAAAACATCACTTGTTGTTGGCGATTATGAATTAGGAAAACCTGAAGGTTACTTCATGAATTTCTATAAGAAATTGCAAGGGGCAAGTTTTTCAACTGCCTATAATTATGGAAAGAAATTAAATTCTAAAACAGGAGTAAGTGCCGCAGTTGCAAAAGGAAAATATGCGCGCAACGAATTTATAGGGTTGGAAGGAAATCAAGGGCCTTACCGCTTAACCGGCAATGCAGGCGAACTCTACATTATTTTGCTGGCAGGAACTGAGCGTGTTTTCATTGACGGACAGTTAATGGTACGTGGCAGCGATCGCGATTACGTGATCGATTACAACTCAGGCGAAATCACATTTACTCCCACACGACTCATCACTAAGGACAAGCGCATCAGTGTTGAATTTCAGTACTCAGATAAAGCATATCTGCGATCCATGTTTTATGTAAATCAGGAATTGCACAGCAATAAGTGGAATGCACGTTTTAATTTTTATACAGAACAGGATTCAAAAAACCAACCGGTTCAACAGACACTTGGCGATACTCAAAAAATAATTCTTGCAGCGGCCGGTGATAGTTTACAATATGCCTTTTACTCCAATATTGACAGTGTGGCTTTCACTACTGACAGGCCACTTTACCGAAAAGCAGATTCACTGGGTTACACCGTTTATGTTTACTCAACCGATCCGCTCACTGCAAATTACGATGTTAGATTTTCTTACGTCGGTTTTGGAAAGGGCAACTATAAAATTTCGGGCAACCTCGTAAACGGCCGGGTGTATTATTGGATTGCTCCGCTCAATGGAATTACGCAAGGCGATTATGAACCCATTACACCCATCATTGCTCCTCAGCTAACACAATTGCTTACTACTGGTGTTGATTATAAGCTGAATAAAAATTCGCTGATCACGTGGGAAGGCGCGCTCTCCAATACCGATGTAAATACTTTTTCTTCTAAAGGAAATGAAAACAATGCAGGCGTGGCCTCCAATATTTATTATAATCAAAAAGTTTTATTGAATGATAACAATACAAAACCAACGCAACTTTTTGTAAACGGGCAATATGAATTTGCTGCAAAAAATTTCAGGCCGCTTGAACGTTACCGCTCAGTAGAATTTGACCGCGACTGGAATTTAAATTCTACTGCACTCACCGCGCAAAATGAAAACTTTGCAAAAGCATCAGTGAAGTTGCAGCAATCTGAAGCAGGAAGTATTCAATACAGCCTTTCCTTCTTTAACCGGCAAACTGATTATACAGGTTTGAGTAATGCATTAAGCGGCAATTATGTACACAAGGGATTTCGTTCCAGCGCCATCGTAAGTTTTCTTTCATCAAAAAGCGATACTGTAAATACAAAATACCTTCGTCCTTCTTTTGATGTTTCTCAGGCTATTAAATTTTTGAAAGGAATTACAATCGGCATACATGGTGAACAGGAGCACAACAGTATTCTTCAATCACAAACCGATTCATTGCAACACTCAAGTTTTTATTTTAATGAAGGGAAAGTTTATCTTAAGAGCAGCGATACCGCAAAAATTCATTGGAACATTGATGCTGCATCACGC
>JBKJNS010000087.1:0-3029 GCA_046593455.1 Chitinophagales bacterium
CCGGTGAATCGGTTGCATTCTATGATTCATCGGGCTGATCGTAAAGCAAATTAAAATTTTGATCGTCGAGCGCAAACAATTTATAACTGCCATCACTAATGTGGCTGATCACAAAACTTCCTGATGTGTCTGTTCTCGCATTGTAATCAGGTCGTTGTTTTGCCACCACCGAATCATCGGTTGCATTGCGGTACAGCATCACCAGAATATTTGGTTTCAGTTTTCCGCCCAAAGCATTTTGCAATTTCCCCTGCATGCGCAAGGAGTCAATAGAACTGCCTGTGCTAAAAACATATTGATAGCTGAGCATGATGTTACCTTCTGTAATATCCTTGATAGCATTGCCGAAGTTTACGGTGTAGGTAGTATTTTTTCTGAGTGTATCGGGCAGATCAATCAGCAAAGTTTTACCTCGCAGCTTAAAAACGGGATTGCTTTCTAATGCAGGTGAAAAGAAAACCTGGTTAGTGGCATCATTCAATTGCACATATTCATCGAATGTGATTGAAATTCTTGATGCATGAAAATTTACCGAAAGATTTTCGGGGTTTGATTTCTCCACCTGCGGAGGTACAATATCTTTTATTCCACCAGTGGGCGCAACCTGACTGGCGCATGATGCGAGGAATAAAATTACAGCGAGGTAGAAATAATATTTCAGATTCACAATGCTGTAAAAATAGAAGATGAATTTGCAGAAACATCTTGTCGAGCTGAGTTTATCGAAGCATTTATTTTTTTAATGCACTTCGATAAACTCAGTGTGACAATTATGAACCTGATATTTTTATTTGGGAGATGTGAAATGAAAAGTTAATTTCTTCTTCCTGTATAAATCATAATGTAATAAACCAATGTTGCAAGTGAAGAGAGCGCAGCTACAACATAAGTGAGCGCAGCCCAATGCAAACCATCTTTTGCTTTTGCATAATATTCCCCTGCCATAAAACCGCTGTTATCTAACCATGCAAGCGCTCTTTTGCTTGCATCAAATTCAACCGGTAAGGTGATAAAACTGAAAAGTGTTGTGAGAGCAAACAATACAATACCTATTAACAGCAACTGAGGAAAACTGCTGAGCATTAAAATTCCGCCTAATAAAATCCAAGTCATGTAGCGCGATGAAAAACTTACCGCCGGTACCATTTTAGATCGCATGGTTAACCAACTGTATGCTTGTGCATGCTGCACTGCGTGACCACATTCATGTGCCGCAATTGCTGCTGCCATCACACTTCTGCCTTCATAAACTTCAGGACTCAGATTTACAGTGTGATTCGCCGGGTTGTAATGGTCTGTTAAAAATCCGTCAACCGAAGTAATCTTAACATCAAAGATTCCATTGTCGTGCAACATTTTTTCAGCAACCTCGGCGCCACTTAATCCGCCCGGTGTTGCAATTTGACTGTAAGCTTTCATCTTTGAACGCAAGCGGGCTTGCACAACAAAACCTGTAACGAGCAAGCCAATCATCAAAATCCACATGAGAGTTATCATCTTTAAATTTATTTTTAGTTAAATGAACAATGCAAAAGTATATCAGTTTGTTCAATGAAGAGGAATGACGAGTTTTATGGTAAATTATTTTCTGAAACAAAAAATAATTTGCTGTTAAATGGAAGTAATTGAATAATGAAAATTGAATATTGATATTGCAGCGTTGAAATTGGGAATTTATGAGAAAAGAAGTAAGCATACTTGGTGCAGGGCTGGTAGGTTCATTGCTTGCCATTTATCTCGCCAAGCGCGGTTATAAAGTGGATGTGTATGAAAGGCGGGGTGATATGCGAAAAGAAAAAATGATTGCCGGTCGCTCTATCAACCTTGCATTGAGCGATCGTGGCTGGCGTGGATTGGAAAAAGCAGGATTGAAAGAAGCCATTGAGAAAATTGCAATACCAATGCACAGCAGAATGGTACACACTGTTGATGGCCAATTAAATCTTCAGGCGTATGGAAAAGAAGGGCAGGCAATTTATTCGGTGTCACGCGGTGAGTTGAATAAAACCTTGATGAATCTTGCCGATGAATTTGAAAATGTAAATTTTCATTTCAATCATTTTGCAAATCACGTTGACCTCAATAACAACAAGATTTCATTTACCGCTTCGCCTACTGAAACAAAAGAAATTGCCAATGCAAATTTCGATTTACTGTTTGGGTCTGATGGTGCATTTTCTTCACTCCGCCATAGCATGCAATTTCTTGATCGTTATAATTACACACAAGAATATATTGAGCACGGTTACAAAGAGCTGCATATTCCTGCGGGAGAAAATGGTGAATTCAAAATGTTTAAGAATGCATTGCATATTTGGCCGAGAGGAAATTTTATGCTCATTGCGCTGCCAAATATGGATGGCAGTTTTACCTGCACTTTATTTTTTCCGTTTGAAGGAGATGTTTCATTTTCAAAACTGAAAACAGAAAATGAGGTGGAAGATTTTTTCAAAAAATATTTTCCCGATGCAATGAAACTGATGCCGGCATACAAAGAAAACTTTTTTGAAAATCCCACTTCCTCATTGATGATGGTGAAATGTTTTCCATGGCAATACAAAGGCAAAGCATGTTTGATTGGTGATGCAGCGCATGCAATTGTTCCCTTCTTCGGTCAGGGAATGAATTGTGGTTTTGAAGATTGCACGGTGCTGAATGAGTTGATGGATACACACAATGAAGATTGGGGAAAAATTCTTCCGCTCTTTGAGCAATCACGAAAACCAAATGCAGATGCTATTCTGCAATTGGCACTAAATAATTTTATTGAGATGCGCGATCTGGTTGCCGATGAACATTTTCTTGCCAAAAAGAAAATTGAAAAACTGATTGCAACAAAATATCCTGAGCGATACATTTCACCTTACCAAATGGTTTCTTTCTCTCACATTCCTTATTCGAAAGCAATGGAGAATGGAAAATTGATCAATGAAGTATTGGAGCAACTTACTAAGATGAAAGATGTGGAATCGAAAACTGAATCGGAAGAATTCAGGAAGTTAGCGGAGGCGATATTGTTTGGATGAAAC
>JBKJNS010000496.1:0-7395 GCA_046593455.1 Chitinophagales bacterium
TGGCTCGGCACTTTTGGCCAGGGAGTTTATTATTACCAGACAAAAACAAAAAAAATAACTCATATACGTGAAGCCAATGGAGTCGCAAACGATAATGTGTTATCAATTGATGGAAAAGGAAATGAAATATGGTTTGCAACATTGGGAGGTGCATCTCATTGCACTCTAAAAAAAGATCAGCAAATTCCAACCTTTCAAACATTTACTTCTGAAGATGGTTTGGGTGAAGATTATGTATATGATGTCTTCATCGACTCAAAGAACAGAACCTGGTTTGCAACTGATGGGCGCGGAATTACCATGTACAACGACAGTGCTTTTATTAAATACGGTTCCGAAGTAGGTTTAAAAAGCAATGTAATTTATTCTATTGCTGAAGATAGCTCCGGTAAAATCTGGTTCTCAACCTTAAATGCCGGACTTTATTCCTTTGATGGAAAAAAGTTTACTAATTATTCTTTAAAAGAAGGCTTATCACAACTGGATATATCATCGATCGCAGGAGACAACTTTGGAAACCTTATCATAGTTCACAACAACGGAATTGATGTGCTTGAAACATCAACCAATAACTTCCTCTATTATAGTTATGAATCCGGAATCAGTGAAATTGATCCAAACCTCAACGCAATAAAGAAAGACAAGGAAGGAAATATCTGGATAGGCACTAAAACCGGAATTATTAAAGTTCACATGCCTGTTAAAAGGATTAGAACGCATCCCAAAATGATACTTAACAGCGTTCAGCTTTTTCTAAAAAATTATGACCCAAGTAACAAACCGGTCTTCAGCCATAAGCAAAATCATATCTCATTTGATTATGTTGGTTTATTCTATAGTAATCCCGAGCGAGTTACCTATCAATATAAACTTTCGGGGTATAACAGTGATTGGATACAAACGCACGATCGGTTCATCACATTTCCAAATTTATCTCCCGGTAATTATAGATTCAGGGTGAGATCGGCAATCGATAACAATTACAAAAATTCTAAGATAGTTACCTATGCATTCAAGATTCAAAAACCTTATTGGGAAGAAGCTTGGTTTTTTGTTGCAATCATTTTATCCATTGTTGGACTGCTGTATTTTATAGTAAGAGTTCGTGAACAGAATTATAAGAGAACTGAAAAGTTAAAAAAGGAAAAGATAGAATTTCAATTTGAAACATTGAAAGCCCAAATTAACCCTCACTTTCTATTCAATAGCTTTAATACACTGGCAGCTTTGATTGAAGAAGATCAAAAAATTGCTGTGCAATACGTAGATAAACTTTCTGATTTTTACCGAAGCATTTTAAGTTATAAAGATGTTGACCTTATTCCGCTTAAAGAAGAATGGGAACTCGGCATGAATTATATCTTTCTGCTGCATCAACGACATGGAGACCGTTTAAAATTTATAGCAGGAGCATTTGAAAAAAGTGAAGACTTGTTTATTCCTCCGCTTAGCATTCAAATACTTATTGAGAACGCTGTAAAGCACAATATAATTTCACGTGACAGGCCGCTTACTGTTCGCATTTATATGCAAGATGAAAGAACCTTGGTAGTTGAAAATAATCTGCAATTAAAACCTGTTGCACCGCCATCAACAAAAATAGGACTCGGAAGTATAAGTGAGAGACTGGTGTTATCAGGTGGTGTTCCATTGAAAACATTTCAGGATGATGATAAATTTAAAGTTCAAATTACGCTAATCATTAAAAATTAAGTCACATGAAAATTCTTTTGGTTGAAGACGAAGTAGCTGCCGCACGCCGCATTCAAAAACAAGTTTCGCAAATTGTAAAAGGTGCAGAAATAATTGATGTGCTCGATAGCATTGAATCAACAGTAAGGTGGTTTAATAAGCATCAACAACCCGAATTGGTTTTTATGGATATTCATTTAGCCGATGGTAATTGCTTTGAAATTTTTAAGCAAACTAATATTGAATGCCCTGTAATTTTTACTACCGCATATGATGAATATGCCATAAGAGCTTTCGAAGTAAATGCCATTGCTTATCTGATGAAACCAATTAAAGAAGATGAATTGATTGCTGCCATGCAGAAATATGAAAAACTTAAAGCAGGATTTTCAAGTTTTGGCTATCAGCAATTGGTTGAATCAATGAATACAAGTAAAGCAGGTTTTCAAAAAAGATTACTGCTTAAAATCGGGCAAACCATTCGTGCGATTGAAATTGCTGATGTTGCTTACTTCTTTACACAAGATAAAATTGTATCCATCATTACAAACGAGAATAAGAAATACCCTTCAGATTATACGCTTGATCAACTCGAAAAAATTCTGAACCCCAAAATATTTTTCAGAATCAACAGGCAATTCATTTTAAACATAAAATCGATTCGTGAAATGCATGTGATTTCAAAATCAAGAGTAAAAATTAATTTATTTCCGCCTACTGATCACGAAACCGCTGTTAGTTCAGAAAGAGTTGCAAATTTTAAAAAATGGCTAACAGAAGAATCAGCTTAGTTTAACTATTTAGCGAAACATATATTCGACACAAGCGTAATGAATCTTTGTCAGGATTACGTAGGTTCGCTTTCGCAAGTTAAATAATTCAATTTATTGGCGGTTCACCTTTATCCCCTTTACGCATTTCGATTACTTATTTTTAATAAATATTTTTAGAGAATGAAGAAACATGCACTACTTCTGCTATTCTGCCTTTTGTGTATTTTAAACAATTCATTTGCACAAACAAATGTTTCGCAAGCTAATACGTTTGATCAATCAAATGATGGAACTGTAACTGGAGTGATCATAATTGATACTGATGAATTAATTTTTGTAACTCCAAATCCCGCACAGAATTATATTCTTTTTAATATTAATACTGAAGGGAAAAAACTCACCATCACTAATAGTTCGGGCATTGTAGTAAAATCACTTTCTTCTTTTACACAAGTAGTTGATGTGAGCGATTTACCCAATGGAACTTATTACTTTACTGTTACTGATGCTACAAATAATCAGAAGCACGGTTCATTTATTATTCAGCGGTAACATAGTATTTCTCCGCAATATTATTTCATTACCGTAAAAATCTTTGAGTAGATTTTATTTTCGTCTTTTACTTTCAAATAGTACAAGCCATTTTTCATTTTACTCACATCAATTGATTTTGAAAATTGCTGTGATGATGTAAAAATTCTTTGACCATTACCGTCGTAAATTTCCACTTCAATTTTTTTCATTGGGTATTTCGAAGTAAGATTAATTTTCTTTTGCGCCGGGTTTGGTGAAATATTAAAAATGGAATCAGGCTCCGGCTCTTCAATAGAAATAATTGTGTTATCAAAAAGCCAATTGTAACAATTTTCAAATTCTTGTGCCCAAAACCATTCTGAGTGTGCGCCATTTGCTACAAATACAGTGTCCATTTCATCTGCTGTAAATCCATCATTAAACATGGTTGAATACATTGATCTAATATCTGGCACCATATCACTGCTTTCATTTGTTCCTGAAACAAAATAAAATTTCATCTCTTGCTGCTTACCTTCATTTGCAACATAATTGTAAAGCGAATCATCGAACCAAAATGAGGGTGAAAAAATTCCGGCCTTACTGAAAACACTCTGATATTTTATTGCAGCATAAAAAGAAATTAATGCACCCATTGAACTTCCGGCGATTGCTGTAAAATCTCTGGCAGCTAACGTTCTGTAATTTAAATCTACGTATGGTTTTAATGTGTTCACCATAAAATCTGAATACGCATCACCTTCTCCGCCACCATAAGATGGATTGTTATAAGGGGAATATTCATCGATGCGATGCACGCCATCATTTTCAATTGCAATTACAATGCAACCATAATCACCATCCATTTGCAACGTGTGTAATGTTTCATCTACTTTCCATTCACCGGCAAAAGAAGTAGAGTCATCAAAAATATTCTGACCATCCTGCATGTAGAGCACCGGATAATATTTGTTGAGTGCTGTGTTATAATCATCGGGTAAATAAATCCAGATTTTGCGAGTGCCGTTAAGTTGGGGAATGAAAAAACTTTCGGACATCATTGAAACATTAGGTAATGCAGTTGAAGTGCTGCCTCCCCCATTAATCAAATCGTGCCAACCTGCAATGGATAAATTTAGCGTGTCCTCATTTCCATAAGTAAAAGTTCTGTTCGAAATATCTGATCCATTGCTGTTGCTTTCAACACGATTCCAATCACCTCTTGTAAATTTATATTCAATGATTCCGCTGCCGTTGAGCGTGATGGTATATAAACTCGAATTTATTTTTGTGAGCTTGTAAGAAGCACTTCCTGGATCCCACCCATTAAAACTTCCTGCTATGTAAAGATCATCATTCGCAGGTGTGTTCGCAGGCACACTGGTAATGTTGATGGTTACTTGCGCCGATGTTAAAATTGAAATGAAGAGCGATGCTAAAAAGAATATTTTTTTCATGGAATGAAGAAGTACGAATTCAAAGTTACACAGATTCATCTTTGGTTTTCTTCATCAAATAATTATTCTACTTTCATAAAATGGAAAATCAGTATAACTCGCTGCTGCAAAAGCAACGCAACTATTTTAAAACCGGAATTACGAGATCAAAAAAATTTCGTCTTGAGCAATTGAATATTTTAAAAACAGCAATAAAAAATCACGAAGCAAATATTACAAATGCATTGCGAGCCGATTTAAATAAGGCATGGCAAGAAACTTACATGACGGAAATTGGTCCGGCACTCGCCGAACTGCGTTTCATTAAAAATCATTTGAGCGAGTGGATGAAGCCCCAACATGTTCCGGGAATGCTTTACAGTTTTTTTTCATCAGGAAAAATAATTGCTGAACCACATGGCACAGTACTGATTATTGCTCCTTGGAATTATCCTTTCTATCTTTCAATTGATCCAATCATTGGTGCTATTGCCGCAGGAAATTGTGTGATCTTAAAACCTTCGGAACATGCGCCCAATACTTCTGCCGCACTTAAGAAAATGCTTGAAGATAATTTTACCGAAGAATTTATTGCCATTGTTGAAGGTGATGCCAATGCAAGTGAAGCACTCATTGACCTGCCGGCGGATTATATTTTTTTTACCGGCAGCACCTCCATCGGAAAAATTGTTGCGCAGCAAGCCGCAAAAAATTTAGTACCGGTAACATTGGAATTAGGCGGTAAATCTCCCTGCGTAATTGATGAAACTGCGGATTTAAAATTAGCTGCACGCAGAATTGTTTGGGGAAAAATTATTAACGCCGGACAAACTTGCGTAGCGCCCGATTATATTTTGATTCATCAAAAAATTAAAGATGCTTTTATTTTTGAAATGAAAATGAGATTGCAGAATACATTTCCTGATGGGGCAATCAATGATGCGGATTATCCGTGCATTATCAATGAGCGCAACTATGAACGCATAAAAACTTTGATGAGTGATGGCAAAATTTTATTGGGTGGAAAAATGGATGAAGCAAAAAGAAAAATTGAACCAACATTATTTGATCAGGTGAATTGGAATCACCGAATAATGAAAGAAGAAATTTTTGGTCCGCTGTTACCGGTGTTTACTTTCGATTCGGTGAATGAAGTAATAGAAACCATCAACACAAAACCGAAGCCGCTGTCGATGTATATATTTTCAAGCAACAAAAAATTTCAGCAGCAATTGTTGAATGAAGTTTCATTCGGTGGTGCATCTGTTAATGATACAATTGAGCATCTCGGTAATCATTATCTTCCATTCGGCGGTGTTGGTAGCAGTGGAATTGGCGCTTATCATGGTAAATTCAGTTTCGATACGTTCACGCATTACAAAGCAGTAATGATAAAGTCAACATGGATTGATTTGAATATACGTTACAAGCCACTCACAAAATTTAAGGAGATGGTGTTGAGGATGTTTTTGAGATAAGATTCGTTGACTAATAATATTGTGAATTAAAGACCTGAAAAAAAGTAACCCACTCTGTCACCCTGAGGAACAAAGAATCTAAATTAATTTCATCAGATACTTCGCACCTTAGCGTGACAGGACATTGAGAGGAAACAAAAATTTATAAGCAATCTATTTTATTTCCTTTCCATCACTATCTAAAATTTTAACAGGCCCGAAATTTAATTCGCGAATACCTGCTTCAATTTTTTCTCTGTCACCCACAATCAGCCACGTAAGATTTTCGGGCTTCACAACTTTCTTCGCAGCATTCTGCACATCTTCCAATGTTAGGTTTTGTAAAATGGAAGAATATTTTGCAGGGTAATCTAATCCGCGATTGAACAAAATACTTTGATATAGAAAATTCATTACGCCATCATTCGATTGCCAATCGCCGGGCAAAGAAAGTATGGTGCTGTTTTGTTCATTCTTAAATTCATCTGCAGAAATTGGTTTAGCTCCGTTTATCTGTGTAAGTTCTTTCAGCATTTCAACCATGCTTTCTTTTGTTTTATCAGTTTGCACGCCGGCCCTTGCAGAAAATATTGCAGGCCCTTTTACCATGCTTGCTCCGCTTCCTGCACCATAACTCCAGTGTTTGTCTTCACGCAAGTTCATATTCAATCGTGAAAGAAAAGTACCGCCAAGCATGTTATTCATTAATGCAAATGCATCATGATCTTTATCTGTGGCTGAAGGTGCAATCTCTGCTGCATACAAATAAGATTGCCCTGCTCCCGGCTTATCAATAATGTAAACAGTTGGCGAAGCAGCAAGTGGCGCATCAGTTAATTTGATCACCGGCACATCCAATGCTTTCCATGTCGCAAAATTCTTTTCCATTTCAGTTTTTAATTCAGCTTGTGTTACATCACCCACCACAACAGTAAAACCATTGTTAGGAACAAACCAGGTGAGATGAAAAAGCACTGCATCATTGCGCATAATTTTCTCCACCGATTCATTTGTACCCGAACCACTAAGCGGATTATTGTAAGCGTGTGCTTGCGGATAAAGAAGCGATGGCATTATTCGTCGGCCTAATGAATTGGGCGAAGCTTTCTCTTGTTCAATGTCGAGTAGTTGCTCCTTCTTCACTCTGTCAAAATCTTTTTGGGGGAATGAAGGATGCAATAAAACATCGGCGTACAATGCAAGTGATGCAGTAAAATTTGTTTTCAAACAACTCATGCTCACAACAGAGTTATCCATTGAAGCACTGCTGGACAATGAAGTTCCTAATGAGGTAAGTATATCACTGATCTGTGTTGCAGATTTTGTAAGCGTGCCTTCTGTCATCATGCTTCCAGTGAGTTTTGCTGTTCCCGGTTGCGCAAACTGATCGGCAGAAAAACCACCGCCGAATGAAGTGATCATATTTACCAATGGCAATTCATGCCTTTCAACTAAATAAACTTTTAATCCGTTGCTGAGTGTAAAAGATTTTATCTCAGGAAATTTTGTTGCAGGCGGTGCAGC
>JBKJNS010000029.1:0-5406 GCA_046593455.1 Chitinophagales bacterium
CAAAATAAAACGCAGAACATGATGTCGCTGTTCGGCGATCTTGCACATGAAGAAATGGCAGCACCCGTGTTGCCACAAACCCCAGAGTGGCCGCCATTGATTAAGTTGAAGAGAGAAAAAGAAGTTACAGGAATTTATTTGAGCGGCCACCCATTGGAAAATTATAAATTGGAGATTGCAAGTTTTTGCAATGCCACTACAGTTGATTTGCAAAATTATAAAAATCAGGATGTAGCGCTTGCCGGTATTGTTGCAACAGCCGAACAAAAAACTACCAAGACAGGAAAACCTTTTGGCATATTTCACATTGAAGATTTTGCCGGCGCAACTGAGCTTGCATTGTTCAGCGGAGATTTTATGAAGTACAAACATTTTTTAGTGGAAGGAACATTACTCATAATCAAAGGAAGATATCAGCAACGCTGGAATGCCGATGATCGCTGGGAATTAAAAATTTCATCCATACAATTACTGCAAGATGCCCGCGAAAAGCAAACGAGAAAAGTTACCATGATGGTTTCCATTGGAGAATTAAGTGATCATGTGATTAAAAATTTAGAAACACTTACTCAAAAATTTAAAGGCAAAGTTCCGGTTGCTATACAAATAAATGATGTTGATGGCGATTGTTCATTGAACATGAACGCCACGCAATCAAGCATTGAATTGAGCGATGATTTTATGAAAGAGTTAAATCAAATTCCTGAGATCGGGCTTAAATTGAATTAGAATTTTAAAGAATTTTTTTAGAAATGAAATGAATTGAAAATGAAAAAGAAAATTAAGAAGGTGGTTAAGAAGGCAGCAAAGAGTAAAACAACAAAGAAGAAAATTGCAGTTGCAACTGGGAAAAAGAAGGCAGTAAAAAAAGTGGTGAAGAAAAAAGTTAAGGCCACAAAACCAACAATAAAAAAATCACCTTCGCTTTTATTGGAGAAGAAAGACCTCGTGCGCCAAACTATTGTTTCAGTTTTATGGAGCAACGAGGAATTAACTCCTTCTAAACTTAAAACTGAAACTGAAAAGTTGGTAAGCCATCAATTGGGGGAGCAATTTGGTTTATACTATAAGCATGTAATTGATAATCTTACAAGCCACAAGATGGTTGAAGAAGTGCTGAGAGGCAAAACTGTAAATCTCAGATTGATTCAAAAAATTGAATAGCATTAATAATTTGAGGAAGGTTATTTTTACCGCCCCTCAAATACTTTGGAACTTTTAAATAATAACCTTGTTCATTCTAACATCAATTAAAAACAAAAACTAAAAACCATGGCAGTAGTAATCACAGATGGCAACTTTAAAGAAACAGTAATCAACTCAGATAAACCCGTTCTCATCGATTTTTGGGCAGAGTGGTGCGGCCCGTGCCGAATGATTGGCCCGGTGGTAGAAGAATTATCTAAGGAGTACGAAGGGCAGGCAATCATCGGCAAAGTGAATGTTGATGAAAACCCTGAGACTGCTGTTAACTATGGCATCCGCAGTATTCCAACTTTATTGATTTTTAAAAACGGACAGATCGTTGACAAGCAAGTTGGAGTAGTTCCTAAATCGGTTCTTGAAAGCAAACTGAAGGCACAGTTGGTTTAACTGAATTTTTTTAAAAATGTAATTGCCCTGTCGATTTTTTCGGTGGGGTTTTTTTTGCTTAATTGATATCCTTATTCTACCGTTTACAATATCCAATTCCTTTTATAAATTAGTGATAAAGGATTTTTGTAGAGAATGAAATTCGGCACAGGAAGTTTTATACCTTCACTCTCTCGAATCTGAATTTAGAAACAGATAGATTTTTCTGATGAACAAACAAGATCACATTGCTTATTGGATTAAATCCGCAGAAAAGAATTTGGAAACTGTAAAGCATCTTTATAAAGACAAGCAATATCCCGAAGCATTATTCTTTTCTCATCTTACGCTCGAAAAACTATGCAAGGCAATTTGGGTAAAGCACAACGAAGAAAATAATCCACCACGGATTCACAATCTTGTGAGATTGTTAGAACTTTCAAATATTAATTTAGGTAATGACGAAAAAGATTTTTTTCTGATGTTCAATATTTTTCAATTGGAGGGTCGGTATCCTGATTATAAATTTGAACTCTGGAAAAAATGGAAGAAGAAAAATACTTTAGAAATACTGAAACAATTTAAACACAAAAGAAAATGGTTACTCAGCAATCTGCTATAAACACAGTTTCGAATTTTGCACGCGAAGTAAAAAGTCAGGGCATTCACCTGAACAAAGTTTTTCTATTTGGTTCTTTTGCAGCAAACCTTCAGCATGAATACAGCGACATTGATGTTGCATTGGTAGCTGATGAATTTACCGGTTTCGGTTATGATGATATGAGATTGTTTTTAAAAACACTTCGCAACTACACAATCATTCAACCCAAAACATTTGCGACCGATTATTTTAATGAAGGCGATCCGTTTGTGGAAGAGATAAAGAAAACAGGAATTGAAATTGATTTATCGGTAAGTGAGTCACTGCCTGAAATAAAATAGGGTATAAACTCCATGTGTGGGGTATCTTATCTTACTGCTTAAATATTTTAGCCGAGTAAACCTCATCAGCATTTTTTGCTTCGAGCAGATAAGCACCGGGAGCAAGGGAACTTAAATCAAGTGTTGTGTTTTTAGCAGGGGAAATATTCTGTTCAAAAACTTTTCTTCCAACACAATCATAAATTGAAAGCTTTATTTCATTACCCAAAAAGAAATTGCTTGTTACCATAATGTTGCTTGTAAAAGGATTGGGTGCAGCAGAAATATTTTCATTCCCCAAAATATTTTCAACACTAACAGGATAGGCAATTACTGTGAACACCTGATTGCTGCTTAGAGCAATTGAACTGTAATCAAAAAGTATTTCGGCTTTGTTGTAGATAAAAGTATTTAAAGAAACATCGGAGCGTGGTCTAATTTTAAAACTCAGTAATCCCTGGCTTGCAATGGCATCACTATTTACTGAAGGAAGATTAACATTATCAAAAGTAAAATGCAAAACAAGCGGATGGTTTACAGTGTAATCGGCATTCAAGATTTCTAAAGAATAATTAAAAGTGGAAGCAAGAATTTCAAGCGACTTTGAATCGAGAAAAGAACTAAGTGTATCATAAATTTCAAACCGGTTAACACTTAAGCTGCCTGTATTCTGGTAATTCAAAACATACTCTAATATTTTTCCATCCCAAATCTCATTTGGTGTAATTGAATCATAATTCACAGTTATTGTATTGGGAATAAACGACTCTTTAACATCAATTGAAATAGTTTCAATATTATTTCCCGGAACAAGATCAGTGTGATTAAGTAAAGTGCTGTTAACTGAATTGGTAAGTATTGTTCCTGCAATAGCGTTGCCCGCAACATTAAAAACAACATTGATCGAGCGCGAATCAAAAGGCGCAAGTGCAGCAAAATCAAAAGTGAGCGTAGTTGAAAAAACACCATCGGGCTGCGGAACGGCACTCAGGTAATTAAGATGCGAATCAAAAATTAATTGAATCGTTCCGTCAATCACGTAAGCGCTGTTGTTAGTGTAAGTAATGTTGCAAATAGTTTGGCCACCTTGTGTTGTTTCGCCAATTGCAAGAGTAGTTTCAAGATCATAATTATTTCCATCGGGCACCAAGCTAAAGTTTGCATTGCTTATAACCTGATTGCTTGAGTCATCAAAAGTTAAAGTGTAAGAAGCAGGATTAACCGTGTAATTTCCTGCAGGTTCAATAGGAGAAATGGTGTAACTATTTCCAAAGCCCGCTTTCATTTCATAATTGCCGTTATTGTCGGTGATGCCTAAAAAATTATCGGCATCTGCAGAAATCTGCATTCCCGAAACTGAAATATCACTTACATCTTTAAATCCGTTTCCATCGTAATCAATAAAAACATTTCCGCTTATTAATGGGTTGGCGGCGCAACTAACATCACTGTCGCTCACGCAAAGTGGCAAAGGGGGATTTAACTCAAAAGCAGTTGGAATATTTGGTAAACAACCAATGTAGGTGAAATCTGTATTCAATGTTTCAATATCCAATGGTAGTTTTGGTAAACAACTGATTGGGTTAGCGCTTACATCAAGTAAATCAAGTGTTAATGGTAATTCGGGTAGTGAAGTAATTTGATTTTGCGAGCAGAATATTTTTGAAATAGTAGAAGGCAACTTGGGCAATGATTGAATTGAGTTGATGTTGCAATGAACTGAGGTTAAACCTTCGGGCAATGGCGGCAAATAAGTAAGTTGGTTATCGTTACAAGTAAGGTTTTCAAGAGTTGGTGGGAGAGAAGGAAGTTGCGTAAGACTATTTCCTGAACAGAAAAAAAGAACAAGTTTAGCAGGGAGTTCGGGAATAACAGAAAGTTGATTGTCTTCACACTTAAACTCCTTTAGCTTTGATGGCAATACTAAAGGTAAACTGGATAGCAGGTTATCATTACAATAAAAAGTATTGAGTGAATCGGGTAAGTTTGGTAAGAATGTCAATTGATTTTGAGAACAAAAAAACTGTTCGAGATTGAGAAAGCCATCGACACCTGTAATGTCTGCAATGTTTCCATTATCTGCCAGTAAGCTGGTAAGTGTTTGCGCATCTGGTTTAAGATAGCCATTGCCATCGATACAAGTTGGGCATTGTGTATTTATCGCCTGCCTGAAGTTTGCATCAGGTATATATTGAGCATGCAATTCGTAATTAACAAGCAGCAAAAATGCAATTGCTAAAAAGGGAAACTTTCTTTTCATTACCAGTATAAATTGTAAACTGAAGTGTTTAGTGTTTTAATTGTTAATCAAATGTAAATTGATTTTTTCTATTCCTCAAATAATCCTAACAAATGCTTATACTTATAATCAAGAAATTAGTTTGACTTACAACTCATTTTTTTACTTAAATGCCTAAACAAGCTTAAAAATTTACCTTTGAAATAATAAATAGCTCACAATATTTATTGAATGGTACGTTTGCAACTTCAAATTTAAAATTCAAGTGCAGGACAAAATTGAACTTCACCAGGGCATTGCAAAAATGCAAAACCTTGATTTGCTTGCAAGGCAAGTTGTTGAAGGATTTTTGATTGGCCTGCACAAAAGTCCGTTTCATGGATTTTCAGTTGAGTTTGCAGAACATCGCCTTTACAATCCCGGCGAATCAACTCGGTATATTGACTGGAAAGTGATGGCGCGCACCGATCGTGTGTATGTAAAAAGGTTTGAAGAAGAAACCAACCTGCGCTGCCAGATTGTGATTGATGCATCCTCCTCAATGTTTTTTCCTGAGGTAAAAGAATCAAAATCGGGTTTGCGTAAAATTGACTTTGCAGGTATGGCTGCAGCAGCCATGATGAATTTATTGAAGAAGCAGCGGGATGCATTTGGCCTCACGATTTTTACGGATA